>DASTHR010000348.1:0-3976 GCA_035718105.1 Burkholderiales bacterium | reverse complement strand
GAACATGTTCTTCCAGATCCCTGCCCTGGCGCTGACGCTGTCGGCCATGGTGGTGGTGCTGTTCTCCATGTTCCTGCTCTACGACCTGTCGCGGATCGTGAACGGGGGCGAGACCAACTACATCATGGCCGCCACCGGCGTGTACATGAGCCTGTTCAACATCTTCGCCAACCTGCTGCAACTGCTGATGGCGCTCACCGGCGAGCGCGAGTAGGTTCGGCCGCATGCTGTGAACGGGCGCCTGCCGGCGCCCGTTTTCTTTGCGCCTCAGGCGCGCTCGAACAGCGCCACGGACTCCACGTGGGAGGTGTGCGGAAACATATTGAGGACGCCAGCGGCGCGCAGGCGGCAACCCTTGACGTGGACCAGGATGCCCGCGTCCCGGGCGAGGGTCGCGGGATTGCAGGAGACATAGACGATTCGACGCGGGCCGCCCTCGCCATGGGGCAGGGACTTCACCAGCTCCACCGCGCCGTCCCGCGGCGGGTCCACCAGCCACTTGTCGAAATAGCCCTGGCCCTCGATCCAGCCGGGGGTCGCCTGGAACAGGTCGCTCACCAGGAAATCCACAGCCGCCTCCAGCCCGTTATGCCGCGCATTGGCCTGCGCGCGGTCCAGCAACGCCACCGATCCCTCGTAGCCCACCACCGACGCGCCGCGGTGGGCGATGGGCAGCGCAAAGTTGCCCAGGCCGCAGAAGAAATCGGCGATGCGCTCACCGGGCCGCGGGTTCAGCAGTTGCAGCGCACGACGCACCAGAATGCGGTTCAGCGGCAGGTTGACCTGGGTGAACTCGGTGGGCCGGAACGGCATGCTGATCCCGGACTCGGGCAGCCTGTAGTCCAGCGGCGGCCCCTCGAGCGGGTGAAACGGCCGCGCCGAATCCGGGCCCTTGGGTTGCAGCCACAGCTGCACGCCATGGCGATCCGCGAATTCCCGCAGCAGGGCCCCGTCGGCGGGGGACGGCGGCTCCAGCACCCGCAGCACCAGCACGTCCACCCGGTCGCCGCAGGCTACCTCGATCTGGGGCAGCCGCTCGCGGATGGAAAGCCGGCCCACCAGTTCCCGCAGGGGCACGATCAGGTCCGAGATGCGCCGCGGCATCACCTCGCAGGAGCGCATGTCGGCCACGTAGCTGCTGCGCTTCTCGTGGAATCCGACCAGCACCCCTGCCTTCTTCGCCACATAGCGCACCGAGAGCCGCGCCCGGTGCCGGTACTCCCAGGGCTGCCCATACACCGCGCGCAGCATGGTCTCTGCCCGGACCCGGCCGATGTGCCAGAGATTGTCCTCGAGAATGCGCTGCTTGGCAGCCACCTGGGCCGAGGGGTCCAGATGCTGCAGGCTGCAGCCGCCGCACTGCCCGAAGTGGCGGCAGCGCGGCGTCACGCGGTAGGAACTCCCCCGCAGCACCGACTCCACCTGGGCGCTGTCGAAGCTCGGCTTGCCGCGCAGGATGCGGGCGGTGACCCGCTCCCCGGGGAGCGCCCCGTCCACGAACACCACCTTGCCCCCGGCGCGGGCAACACCACGTCCCTCGTGGTCAAGGGACTCGATGATCAGGGGGCCGATCCCGGCGCAGATCGGCGGACGCCGCGCCGTCACAGCGCCGCGGGCCACTGGTCCAGGAACTCCTTCCAGTGGGGCGCCCTGGATTTCGCGAGGGTGGCGCGCACCAGTTCCCGCTCGGCGTGGTACTGGGCGGGCTCCAGCATGCCGCGCATGTGCTGGAACCCGAGGAAGACCAGATAAGTGTTGGCGGCGTCGGTCTCGCAGTAGTTGCGGATGTCCGCGAGGCGTCCCGCCTGGAACGCGCCCCAGACCTGGGAGCCGTCCATGCCCAGCTTGCCGGGAAAGCCCATGAGCTTCGCCAGCTCGTCCAGGGGCACGCTGGCGCGGGGCTGGTACAGAGCCAGCAGGTCCATCAGGTCCAGGTGACGGGTGTGGTAACGGCTGATGTAGTTGTTCCACTTGAATTCGCGATCGTCGTCGCCGAGTTCCCAGTAGCGCCGCGCCCGCACCCCGTTTACCAGGGCCCGGTAGTGCAGCACCGGAAGGTCAAAGCCCCCGCCGTTCCAGGAGACGAGCTGGGGGGTGTACTTCTCGATGCCTTCATAGAAGCGCCCCAGCAGGTCCGCCTCGCTGTCGCCCTCGCTCCCCAGGCACCATACCCGGAAACTTTCGCGATCCCGCAGCGCGCAGGAGATGGCCACCACGCGCTGCAGGTGCAGGGGAAGGAAATCCGTGCCGTTCTTCTGGCGCCGGGCGTGGAACGCCATCTCCGCCACGTCCGCGTCGGGAATCTCCGCGCCGATGTGGTGCAGCCGGCGCAGTCCACCGACATCAGGTACCGTCTCGATATCGAAGGCGAGGACCGGGTTCACTTGCGGGCCCAGGCGCCGGTTGGGGCCTGGTACCACCACCCGGGCTGGGCGCGCTCGATCCAGCGCTGGGCGAAGGTGGCGCGGATGTCGGCCTCCCATTCGGGATGGCCGTTGGCGCGGGCGATCTCGCGGTAGAGGCCCGCGCGGTCCTGGTTCTCCGCCGAAACCAGGGCATTCACCGCCTGCCGGTTCGCCAGCGGCACCAGGTTGGCATCCCGCACCGCCACCATGCCGTCACGCGTGAGCCCCACGGCGCCGCTCGCGAAATGCGGCGCCAGTTGGCCATGCCGGGCCTGCATGCTGCTCCTGATGTTGTTGATGGCGGGAGTGTTGATTTCCAGGTCCGCCGCCCCGAACGCCGCCAGGGGCCCGGCGAGCAACAAAAGGAATATCCAGATGCGTGACAGTCTCTGCATGGTTCACCTCACTTTGTGGGCGCGGCCGGCGACGGCTGGCCCTCGGATTTCGGCCTGGCGGAAGCATCGGACTTGCCCTCCTGCTTCTGGGTCTGCCAGACCTCGTCGATGATGCGGTCGGCGGCCTTCTCCGCCGCCGCCGCCGGAAAATAGATGTTGATGGTGACGCAGCCCGCCAGGAGCGGCGCCGCCGCAACCGCAGCTACAAGGTAAATCCTGATCCGGTTCATGGCGCAGCACCTATTGGATGACAGGGTTGACGTTCTGCTGCGTGACCCGCTCCAGCCGTCGCAGCAGCTCGTTCCAGCCGACGGCGCGATTGTAGCCGATGACCGTGAGGGCCGGAATGCCGCCGCCCTTTACGATGACGAAACCCTGGGGCGCATCCTCGACGCCGTCCATGTGGCACACGCCGCGCTCCAGGCGGCAGGAGAGGCCGATCTTCGAGTACCCGAACTCCTTCATCGCGCCCAGGAAGCCGCGCTGCACGATCGCCGCCGCCCCGCCGCCGCCCAGCGCCGCGATGTTCTGCACCGCGCGCTGGCTGATCCGGCGCGGGTAATCCCCCTCGCTGCTCGCCAGGCGGGCGTCGAACTGCACCGGCTTCCAGCCCGAGAGCTCCAGCCTGTCCACCGTCACGTCCACCTTGCCCTGGATGCTGCCGAAGGAGAAGGTTCGGGTGAGCAGGTCCAGGTCCAGGCCGCGAGCCTCCAGGCTGCCCAGCAGGCGCGGCGCCCGCCCCAGAGGTTCGAGCAGCGCCAGGTCCTTCACCACCACCGTGCCGTCGAACGCACGTATCAGCAACGCCCCCTCCATGGCCAGGGTTGACCGCGCGTAGCGCACCCGAGGGATCACGCCGGACAGGGAGCCGTGCATCACCTGCACTCCCAGCGCCCCCGTCAGCGCGTGCATCGATACCGGCGACAAGCCGCCGCCGAACTCCCAGCGCCAGCCCCAGGGTTCCAGCTCCGCCTCGAAATCCTGGAGCGTCAGGGTCCCGTCCAGCACCGGCACGGCCACCTTGCCGGTCGAGAACCGCAGGCCGTCCAGTTTCAGGGGAAACTCCACCCGGCCCAGCGGAATGCCCAGCACGCGTCCGGCGCTCATGCGGATCTGCGCGCGGGAGGATCCGTCTCGGGTCCAGGGAATCCGCGCCTCCACCCCCTCCAGCGCAAA
>DASTHR010000347.1:0-2572 GCA_035718105.1 Burkholderiales bacterium | reverse complement strand
CCCGCTGGCGGTGGCCCTCGGCCTCCTGAATCAGCCGCGAGGCGGTGCCGCGGGCCTTGGGAATCACTTCGTTGGCGTAGGCCTCGGCCTCGTTCTTAAGGCGCTCCCGGTCCTGGCCCGCCTTCACCGCGTCGTCAAACGCCGCCTGCACCTGCTCCGGCGGCTGCGCATTCTGCATGTTGACCCGGCTCACCTGCACGCCAACCTGGTAGCGGTCCATGATCTCCTGCATCAGCTTCTGCGCGTCCGCCGCCACCTGCTCGCGCCCCTGGTCGATCACGAAGTCCATCTTGCTGCGGCCCACCACCTCGCGGATCGCGCTCTCGGCGACCTGCTTGACGGTCTCCTCCGGGTTGCGGTTGTTGAACAGCCACTCCCCGGCGTCCTTGATGATGTATTGCACCGCGAACTGCACGTCCACGATGTTCTCGTCATCGGTGAGCATCAGCGCTTCCTTGAGCACCTTGCTCTTGACGTTGTTCCGGTAGCCGATCTCCACGGTCCGGACCTGGGAAACGTTGACGATCTCGACGCTCTCGATGGGATAAGGCAGGTGCCAGCGCGGCCCCGGCATGGTGGTTTCGAAGTACTTGCCGAAGCGCAGCACGACGCCACGCTGGCTCGCATCCACGATGTAGAAGCCGCTCGCCACCCACACCAGCGCGATCAGCCCGAGCACCAGTCCCGGCCCGCCCTTGAACGAGGGCAGGCTCAGGCCGCCGCCGGGCCCGGGTCCCGAGGGACCGCCGCCGTCGCCGCCGCGGCGTCCGAACATGGAATTCAGGCGCCGGTTGAATTGGCGCCAGAGTTCGTCGAGGTCCGGCGGTCCACCGGATCCGCCGCCGCGCTTGCCCCACTGGGGATCGTTCAGGCCCATGCTTGATATGAATTGAGTTTCTGGCGTGTTGCGATGTCGCTTACGCGGAGGCCGCCTGGCGCGCGGCATCCCCGGTTACGGTTCTCTCGATGTGATGCGCCGCCGCCACTTCGGCCAGGGCGGCGCGCAGCAGCCCGACACCGTCGCCGGTCCGGGCGCTCAGGCGAACGCGCGAAATTCTACCACAGTCGTCGCGCTGGATTTCCGGGGCAAGCCCGGTGCGGTCCGACTTGTTGAACACCAGGATCTGGGGGATGGCGTCGGCGCGAATCTCCGCCAGCACCTTGTTCACTTCCGCCACCTGCTCGTCGCGCGCAGGGCTCGAGGAATCCACGACGTGCAGCAGCAGGTCGGCGCGCACCGTCTCCTCCAGCGTGGCATGGAACGCCGCCACCAGGCTGTGGGGCAGGTGCCGGATGAACCCCACCGTATCGGAGACCACCACCGGCCCGAACTCGGGTATGTAGGTGCGCCGCGAGGTGGTGTCCAGGGTGGCGAACAGCTGATCCGCGGCGTAGGCCCGCGCCCGGGTCAGGGCATTGAACAGCGTGGACTTGCCGGCGTTGGTGTAGCCCACCAGCGACACGGAGACCACCCCCGCCCGCTGCCTCGCCTTGCGCTGGATGGCGCGCTGGCGCTCGAGGCGGCCGAGCTTGTCCTTGAGCACCTTCACCCGGTTGCCGATCAGCCGGCGGTCGGTTTCGAGCTGCGTTTCGCCGGGGCCTCGCAGCCCGATGCCGCCCTTCTGCCGCTCAAGGTGGGTCCAGCCGCCCACCAGTCGGGTGGCCAGGTGCTCCAGCTGGGCGAGTTCCACCTGCAGCTTGCCTTCGTGGCTCTTGGCGCGCTGGGCGAAGATGTCCAGGATCAGCGCCGTGCGGTCGATGACACGGCACTTCAGGCGCTCTTCCAGATTGCGCTGCTGGGCGGGGGAAAGATCGTGATTGAAGATCACCACCGAGGCGCCGCTCTCGCGGACCGCATCGGCCACCTGTTCCACCTTGCCCTTGCCGGCGTAGAGGGCAGGATCCGGGCGTCCGCGCCGCCCCTCGACGACGGCGAGGGATTCCACCCTCGCACTGCCGGCAAGATGGATGAGTTCGCTGAGGCTCTCGGCGTACCCGGGGTCGCCGAAATCAAGGCTGACCAGGACAGCACTGTCCCCGCCAGCGGGGCGGTCAAGCATCCGGGTTGGCGGGCGCCTCGTAGGGGATATTCACGGCGCGCGACGGCACCACCGTGGAGATGGCATGCTTGTACACCATCTGCGTGACCGTGTTCTTGAGCAGGACAACGTATTGATCGAAGGAATCGATCTGTCCCTGAAGCTTGATCCCGTTGACCAGATAGATCGAGACCGGGATGTGTTCCTTGCGCAGGATGTTCAGGAATGGGTCTTGTAGCAACTGCCCTTTCGCACTCACTTTTGTTCTCCTTGCGGTTGTACTTATTGGGTAATTTCAAGAAATTAGACTTTACACCAGAAATTTGACCAAAGCCATACCCGGGCGTTCAACTTTCCCCTTCAACGGCGCTTGGCATAGGGATTCCTGCCGGTCCTGAACTCGATTCGCAGCGGGGTCCCCTGCAGCCCGAAAGCCTCCCGGAAGCGTCCCTCGAGGTAGCGGCGGTAGCTGTCCGGGACATTCTCCAGGGCGTTGCCGTGGATCACGATCACGGGCGGGTTCATGCCCCCCT
>DASTHR010000346.1:0-3196 GCA_035718105.1 Burkholderiales bacterium | reverse complement strand
GGCAGCATCCATCTGATGCGCGGTGAGCTGGCGCCCGCCGCGGACTGCTACGAGCGGGCGTTGCGCCTGGATCCGGCGCTGGTGGAGGCCCAGCAGAACCTGGGCGTTGTCCTGCGCAGGCTGGGCCGCCACGACGAGGCGATCAGCTGGCTGCGCCGCGCCATCGCGGAGCGGCCGGGCCTGCTGGAGGCGCGATGCAACCTCGCCGGGGCGCTGCTTGACGGCGGACAGGGCGGGCAGGCGCAGTTGGAGCTGGAGGCGGCGTTGCGGATCAATCCGGACTATCCGCCGGCGCATGAGTGGATGGGGCGCGTATGCGCGCGGCGTGGCGAGCGCGAGCGGGCGATCCGCCACCTGAAGCGCTTCCTGGAGCTCGCGGGGCCGGGGGGTGAGGCCAGCGAGGCTCGGCTGCTGCTGGCGACACTCGGCGCGGGGGGGGCGCCTGCCGCCTACCCGGCCGAGGTGATGCGCAGGACCTACGCCGCCAAGGCCGATTCGTGGGATGAGAACATCACCCGTCCGGGCCACGAGTTTCTGGGGCCGGGCAACCTGCGTGCGGTCCTGGAGCGCATGCTCCCCGCGGCAGACGGTACCCTGCATGTGCTCGACGCCGGCTGCGGTACCGGAGCCTGCGCGGCTTTTCTGCGCCCCTATGCCGGCCGGCTCGAGGGCGTGGACCTGTCGCCGCAGATGCTCGGCCAGGCGCGGCGCAAGGGCTTGTATGACGCGCTGGCATGCGAGGAAATGGTGGGTTATCTGCGGGCGCGGTCGGGACAGTACCACCTCGTTGCCGCCTCCGGAGTCCTGATCCTGTTTGGCGACCTGGGGCCGGTTCTGAGCGCGGCGGCCGCCAGCCTGCGGCCATCGGGGCTGTTCCTGTTCACCCTCTACCGGGGCGAGGGGGACAAGGTCACGGTGCGGGAGAACCTGCACTTCGCCCATGGCCGCGGCCATGTCGAGCAGCGCGCGCGCGAGGCCGGCCTCCTTGTGCGCGCGCTTGACGACGCGATCCACGAATACCACGACGGGCTTCCGCAGGCCGGCTTCGTCGTGGCGCTGCAGAAACCGCCCGCGGCTGAAACGCCCTGATGCTCCGTCAAGGCGGGCGGGGAGTTGCGGAGACGTTATCGAGAGATTCGATAAATGGCATAAATATTAGTTGTTTCGTCGTGGTTTCCATTCCTGACAGAATGCACCCGTCGTAGTCGTCACCGGAGGGTTCAACATGAAGACTTCACATGTAAGTTTGCGCAGGCCGGTCGTTGCAGCCGTCGCCCGTCCCGGCTCGATGCGCGCCGACAGGCTGAGCTTCCTGGTCGGCCTCACGGTAAGCGCTGGCGGCATGGCCATATTCCTGTCGGACCTGATCGCCCGCTTTGGCGCGACGGGCTGATTCGGCCGGGAGATACGCCCCGTGGACATCGCGGCATCCAGGCCCGGCTGGCTGACCCTGTTGCGCAGCAACGCAAGCCGTCACCTTCTGGCGGCACTGGGACTCGGGCTGGGGCTGTTGAGCGTCCTGTTTCTTCTGGGTCAGAGTCTGGCACAGATCCTCGGCGGCGCGGCTCCGCCGGGCCTTCGGCTCGCGATGACGGGTGGGGCGGTCGCTTTCGCGGCGACGGCGCTGGGCGCGCTGCCGGCCCTGGTGCTGCGCGGCCTGCCGCAGCGCGCGGAGGACAGCCTGCTGGGTTTGGCGGCAGGGATGATGCTCGCCGCCAGCGCCTTCTCGCTGCTCCTGCCCGGCCTCGAGTCGGGAGAGGAAATCCTTGGCGGCAAGGGCCTGGGTTCCGCCGTCGTGGTGGCCGGCATGGCACTGGGCGTCCTGCTCATGCTCGGCCTCGACCAGTTCACGCCCCACGAGCATGACAAGACCGGACCCTGCGGTCCGGGCCACGAGCGCTGCGGCCGGATCTGGCTGTTCGTGTTTGCCATCGCCCTGCACAACCTGCCGGAGGGGATGGCGATCGGGGTCGCGTTTTCCCAGGCCGACATGTCGGTGGGGCTGCCGCTTACCGCCGCCATCGCGCTGCAGGACATTCCCGAGGGGCTGGCGGTGGCGCTGGCGCTGCGGGGGGCGGGCTTCGCGCCGGGTCTGTCGGTGGGGGTGGCGGCCGCCAGCGGGGCCCTCGAACCCCTGGGCGCGCTGCTGGGTGTCGGCCTGTCCAGCGGTCTGGCCGTGGCCTATCCCGTCGGCCTGGGGCTCGCCGCCGGCGCCATGATCTTCGTGGTCTCCCACGAGGTCATTCCCGAGACCCATCGCAACGGCCACCAGACGCCCGCCACCCTGGGGCTGATGTCGGGCTTCGCGCTGATGATGGTGCTGGACACCGCGCTCGGCTGAGCGTCAGCCGGAGGCCCGGGGATAGCCCACGGTCTGAGACAGCAGCACCTGCTGGTCATGGGAAAGGCCCAGCGCCGAGGCGATTGCCTCCCGGTCGATCCAGCCCCGGATCACGGTGGCCAGGCCGTTGCCGGCGGCGAACAGGTAAACGTTCTGCGAAATCGCCCCCGCCGAGACCGCGGCGTAGGTGTCCCGCTGCGCCACTGGTACCATGCCCATGCGCGCATGGTCGGCGACGTATACCAGGTCCAGCGGCGCCTGGTCCACGAAGTCCTGGTAGCCCGTCACACGCCGAAGGTCGCCCGCCGCCACCAGCCGCAACTCGTGGGCGGCGGCGTCATAGCGGTAGGCCCCGCCGGGCAGCGCCAAGAACAGGTCCACCTCTTGCGCGTTGAGGGCCGACGGCGCGGTGCGCCCGCCGTCCGTCCGGTTTATTCCGTACGCCGCCCACAGCAGCCCCGACAGCAGCGACAGGGGCAGCGCTTCGGGCGCGAACTCCCGGGACGAACGGCGCTGCGCCAGCGCGTCCATGAGGGGAAGACCGCCGCGCTTCTCGGGCGGGGGCAGGGGGATCGAGGACGCCGAATCGCCGCTGGGGGGCTTCGGGCGCAGGCGTCCCATCATGCCCAGCGCCAGCTTGGTCAGGGTGCTCATTGCCTTACTCCTTAGGTTTGGGATCCGGGCCCGGGGTGATCAATCGGCGGCCAGTGCCTGGTTCAGGTCGCCGACCAGATCGTCCGCGTCCTCGAGGCCGACGGACAGACGAAGCATGCTGTCCGAGATGCCGCGCCGCGCCCGCTCCTCCGGCGTGACGCCGTGATGGGTGGTGGTGCAGGGCTGGGTGACCAGGCTCTC
>DASTHR010000345.1:0-2662 GCA_035718105.1 Burkholderiales bacterium | reverse complement strand
TGCGGATCGCGTCCAGGATGCGCGCCTGCTCCTCGCCGGGCAGGGCCCCGATCTCCACCTCGAACTCGCTGTAGTGCACGCCGAAGGTGTCGGCGCCGTTGGGCGCGCGGCCCACCCATTGCGCCACCGATTGCACGCCGGGAATCCCGCGCAACTTCTCGCTGACCCGGTGGCCGATGCGCAGCGACTCCTGCTGCGAGGTGCCGGGGATGGCGGTCATGTGGATGATGTAGTGGCCCTCCTTGAGCGGCGGGATGAATTCTCCCTGGAACAGGGGCAGCAGCGCCATGCCCGCGGCGAGCCCGGCGGCCACCGCGCCGAGGATGGCGTAGGGGCGGCGCTCGATGCGCCGCAGGAGGCGCTCATAGCGCGGCTTGAGCCAGGCGATGAGGGGCGGGTCTCCGGCGCGCAGTTCGCGCCGCCCGAGCAGCAGGTGGGACAGGGCAGGCGTGACGGTCAGCGCCACCACCAGGGAGGCGAGGATGGCGAGAATGTAGGCCATGGCCAGCGGCGCGAACAGCTTGCCCGCGACGCCGGAGAGGGAGAACAGGGGGACGAACACCAGCACCACGATGAAGGTGGCGTACACCACCGAGCTGCGTACCTCCATGGAGGCGTCGAATACCACCTCGGCGGCAGGGCGGGGGGTGGCACTGACGCGGTTCTCCCGCAGGCGGCGGAAGATGTTCTCGCAGTCAATGATGGCGTCGTCCACCACCTCCCCGAGGGCGATGGCGAGGCCGCCCAGCACCATGATGTTGAGGCCGACGCCGAAGTGCTGCAGAACCAGCACCGCCGCCAGCAGGGACAGCGGGATCGCCACCGCCGAGACGAAGGCGGTGCGGGCGTTGAACAGGAACAGGAACAGCACGGCCACCACCAGCACCGAGCCGATGAGCACGTCGCGCTGCACGTTGCCCACGGCGGTCTCGATGACGTTGGCGGGGCGGAACAGCGCCGGGTACAGCGTCACCTGCTCGCGCTCGAGGAGCGGCCGGATGTCCCCCAGCGCCCGCTCCAGACCCAGGGTCACGGCCCGGGTGTTGGCCCCGAACTGCCCCTGGATCATGATGAAGACGCCGACCTCGCCGTTGATGGCGGCGGCGCTGATGGAGGGAGCGGGGGCCTCGGTGACCCGGGCCACGTCGCCTATGCGCAGCACCCGCCCTTCGCGCGCCGCCAGGGGCGCCCGGGCGAGGTCGCGGGAATCGTTAGCCTGGCCCTGGCTGTCCAGCACGATCCGCTGGTTGGCGTTCTCGATGTGCCCGGCGCCGCGCACGCCGCTCGCCCGCCGCGCGGCGTCCAGCAGGTCGCCGAGGGCGAGGCCGTGGCGCTCCAGCGCCGCGGGGTCGGCCTGGATCTGCCACTGCCGCACCTCGCCGCCGAACACGTTGACGTCGGCAACGCCGGTGACGCTCATGAGCTGCGGGCGCAGGGTCCAGTCAACCAGCGAGCGCAGCTCCATCAGCGAGCGGCTCCTTGAAGTGAGGCCGATGCCCAGCACCGTGCTGGCCGAGGAAGTGAGGGGCGTGATGCTGGGTGTGATGCCGGAGGGAAACTGGGGCGCCGCGGCGGCCAGGCGCTCCGCAACCTGCTGGCGGTCGCGGTAGATGTCGGTGCCCTCGCGGAACACCGCGGTTACCACCGACAGGCCGGGGATGGACTGGGAGCGCACCGAGGCGAGGCCGGGGATGCCGGCGATGGCCGCCTCGATGGGTCGGGTCACCAGGCTCTCCGTGAGCTGGGAATTGAAGCCCGGCGCCTCGGTCTGGATCACCACCTGGGTCGGCGAGAACTCCGGGAACACGTCCAGGCTGGCCAGCAACAGCCGGTGCAGGCCGTACACGGTGACGGTGAGCGCCAGGGCCAGGACCACGCCCGGCCGGCGCACCGAGAAGCGGACCAGGGCGGCGATCACGGGGCGGCGATCTCCGCGCTCACGCGGCCCTCAGTCCTCGTTTTCATTGGTGATGCGCCCCCGGAATTCCTCCGACAGCAGCAGCTGCGCGCCGCTCACCACCACCCGCTCGCCGGCCTCCAGCCCGGTCTCGAACCAGTCCGCCCCCACCGCCGTGGCGGCCTCGATGGCGCGGCGCTCGAAGCGGTCGGCGGCCTCCTGAACATAGACCCAGGCCTTGCCGGCGTGCCAGACCACCGCTGCCGCCGGAACCAGCACGCCGTCCTCGGCGTCTTGCCCCGTGGGCAGGCGCCCGGTGATGCGCATCCCGGCGCGCAGCCCCGCCGCGGGGGCGCGGTAGAGCCAGGTGGCGCCGGGCAGCCCGGGGTCGGCGCGCGTTGCCGCCGACAGCGGCTGGGCGCGCCTCGGCTTTTCCCTGGAACCGGCCGGGCTGAACTCCAGGACCTGCATGGGCCGGGGAGCGGAATCCGCGAGTCGCAGCGTGACCAGCAGCAGCGCCTCGGCGCCATCCAGCAGGCGGGCCAGTTCCGGCGTGCCCGTCTCGGCCCAGCGCTCCAGGGTGTCGCCCCACTCCAGCCGCAGCGCCTCCCGGGCGGCGGCGAGCGCGGCCTCGGCCCCGGCGAGTCGCGCCTCGGCGGCGCGCCGCTCGGCCTCCGCGGCGTGCAGCGCACGCTCCGAGGCGTTCCTGTCGTCCTCGTAGAGCGCCAGCACCCGCCGGTGCTCCGCGATGGACCGGGCCGCGTG
>DASTHR010000344.1:0-2198 GCA_035718105.1 Burkholderiales bacterium | reverse complement strand
CGCCGCGACCGTGGCGCTGCCTGCCGCAGCGCCGGCAACGGTGACCGCGCCGGCAGCGCTGCTGACGCTGAAAGTGGCGGCCGCGAGGACGAGCAGCGCAACTAGAAAGAATCGGATCCGCAGGGCTGCCTCGCCCGCGGGACGCATCAGGTGGACGACGCAGCCCATGCCGCGGTTGATGTCATTAGACACGGTATTGATGCAGATCACCCAGGGCTACCAGAACAGGGGCGACGGCGTCACCAAGCGCAGCTTCAGAGAGGTGCGACGCGGCGCCCTCTCCCCGAACGCTTCCACGCCGTCTGCTGGCCGCTCATGTCCGCTCCCTTCCGGGAGTCGGGTGCACGTATGCCGATGCTGCACTCTACCCAATTTTCACCGGCGGCGGCACAACTCCCGCGACGGCCAGGGCGCGCGCGCCTCGGGCAATACGTATCTTATTGCTTTCTCCCCGTATGCGGCATCTGCCGCACCGGGCACCGGTGCGGATCCGGATCAGCGGGCCGGGCTGCGTTTCAGTGTCGGGACGGTCCGGAGCTTGAGGGCCCGGGTCACGGTTTCAGGGCGCAGCATGCCGGCGCAGGCTGGACCAGTGCGATGAGTGGGGCGGGAAAGGATTTCCCTCGATTGGATGCGGCGACGCATGGTTTCTCCCTTCAGTTCTCGCGGAACCACGCGCCTGAACAAACTTCTTCATGCTGGTGGTGCCGTCAGCGACCGGTTCTCCCGGTCTGGGCTGATCCGCGGCCTCCCTTGGATCAGAACTCTGAAGCCTGATCGCGCCGCAGGATCGTTTGCCCCGCGTGCTCCCGGCTTCCTGTCGTGCGCGACTCGCGTGGCAGCCCGTGCAGCAGCGGATGCCATCGGTAAAGCATTGCCCATTATCCCGGCATCCATGACAACGTCAACCCAAATCTGCGTCAAAAACCGCACCGCTTCAATAAGATATGAGTTTTTTCACACTTGGACCCGCGCCATGAGCGCATCTGGCCGCGCGAACAGCCCCGTAGCGGTCGGGGAATCATCGCGCGAGAGGGCCGCACCGCGGCGATCCGGCCTTGCACCGGATCGCGCATCACAAGGCCGGAATCACCTGTTGCTGAGGAGCTGGTTGGCGTAGATCCGCACCGCGCTCTCCAGGGGCGCCTTGGGGCGCTCTGCGCAGTATCCGTCGAGGAATGCCGCGATGTCCTTGCGGCTCACGCTCTCCAGCGGGTCGTAAGTGAGGCCCCGGGTCTCCCGCAGAACCCGGACATCGCTCCGGAGCTGGGCTTCCGAGCTTTCGATCAGGTTGTAGTACTCCTGGCCGCCCCGGCCGGCAGTCCAGGCCGCGCAGTTGCGGCCGCCGCTGAGATACGCCGGTTCCCGCTGCGCCTGGCTCGCCGCAGGCGCAGCGGGCGCCGCCGGGGGTCTTGCCGCGGCCTGCGGCGCCGGTGCAGCGGGCGCTGCGGTCGTCGCCGCGGGCGCAGGACCAGGCGGGGCCGCACGCGGCGCCGTGCCCGGTCCCACCAACTGGTTCGCGTAAGCATTGAGCGCGACCTCCAGCTGCTCCCTGCCGCGCTGCGGGCAGTACTGGTCCAGCCATGCGGCGATCTCCTTGCTGCCGATCCCCTGCATCGGATCCCTCGCGACGCCGCGCTCCGCCGCCAGGGCCGCCGCCTCCGCCTTCAGGTAATCCTCGGACTTGCTGATCAGCAGGTAGTAGTCGAGACCCTTGCGTCCGCTGGTCCAGGAGTCGCAGGTGCGCCCCACCGAGAAGCCCGTCGGCTTGCGCGGGGCGGGAGCCGCGACCGCCGCAGCCGGGGGTGCCGCCTGGCCAGCGGCCGCCGGGGCTGGGGTTGCCTTGGGCGCCTCGGCGGCGCGCGACTCCGCCTTCGGCTGGGGCGCCGGGGTCCCGCCCACCAGCCGGTCCGCATAGGCGTTGAGTGCCGCCTCCAGTTGTTCCTTGCCCCGCTGCGGGCAATACTCGTCCAGCCACGCGGCGATTTCCTTGCTGCCCACGCCCTGCATCGGATCCCGGGTGACGCCGCGCTCCGCGGCCAGCGCCGCCGCTTCCGCCTTAAGGTAATCCTCGGACTTGCTGATCAGCAGGTAGTAGTCGAGGCTCTTGCGCCCCGTGTTCCAGGAGTCGCAGGTGCGATTGACGGAAAAGCCCGTCGGCTTGCGTGGCGCGGGAGTCGCGGCCGCCGCGCCCGCGG
>DASTHR010000343.1:0-5875 GCA_035718105.1 Burkholderiales bacterium | reverse complement strand
GGCCCCTTCGTTCCGCCGGCGCAGCAGGCAGCCGCGCCGGCCGCGGCGGCTGCCGCGGCACCGGCTCCCGCCGCCGCCCCCGCCCAGCCGGCGGAGGCTCCCAAGGCAGCCGCGGCATCACCCGCGCCGGGCAAGAAATAGAATTCAGGAGGAGGACCTGGAGGGCCGCCGTGCGTGAGCGCGGCGGCTTTGTTTTTGCCGATGATCCCCGGCGCGGCCTGGAGCCGGGAACAGTTGTGACAGGGAGCAGACCAAAATGAGCAGACTGTACGGCGACCCGCACCGGGCGCTGCAGGACGAGTTCGGCACCCGCGACATCGCGGACCGCATCGAGCAGATTGCCTGCAAGACCGAGTTCGACGACGATGCGAAGGCCTTCATCGAGACGGCGGACATGTTCTTCCTCGCCACCACGGACCACCGCGGGCGGCCGACGGTGTCCTACAAGGGCGGTGACCCCGGCTTCGTCCGGGTGGTGGACAGCACCACCCTCGCCTTTCCGAGCTACGACGGCAACGGCATGTACCTGTCCATGGGCAACGTGGCGCGGAACGCGGAGGTGGGTCTGCTGTTCATCTCCTTCGAGCGCCCGCACCGCATCCGGGTCCAGGGCACCGCCAGCGTCTCCCGCGGCGATCCGCTGATGGCGCGTTTCCCGGAGGCTGAACTGGTGGTCCGCGTGAAGCTCTCCGAACTGTGGCAGAACTGCCCGCGCTACATCCACCGCTACCAGAAGGTTCAGGCGTCCCGCTACGTGCCGCGGGAGGCCTGCGACACTCCGCTCGCGGAGTGGAAGCGCATCGATCTCGTCCAGGACGCGCTGCCTGCGCGCGATGCCGAAAAGGCCCGTGCGGCCGGCCTCATCGGCATCGAGGAATGGATCGGCAAGGTCAAGTCCGGTGATCCGACGGCCTAGGAATTCCGGTCTCGGTTGCCCGGCGCCGCTCCCGCAAACGGGGGCGCCGTTGCGCCCCGGCGCGACGGCGCTGCGGTGGCTGGTGTTCCTGGCGCTGCTCCTCGCGGGCGGGTCGGCGCGCGCCACCGGGTCCGGCCTGGTCGAAGTGGCTCCCGGCGTTTACCTGGCGCAGGGGGCCGCCGGCGAGCCGGATCCCTCGAACCTCGGCCGCGTCGGCAATGCCGGCTTCATCGTCGGAGATTCGGGGGTCGTCGCCATCGACACCGGAACCTCCTACCGGCAGGGCGTGGCGCTGCTGGAGGCCATCGGCCGGGTGACGCCGAAGCCGGTGCGGGTGGTGCTCATCACCCATGCGCGACAGGAGTTCCTGTTCGGCGCCGCGGCTTACCGCGAACGCGGCATCCCGATCCACATGCACCGCAACGCAGCCCGCCTGATGGCGGCCCGCTGCGAGAACTGCCTCAAGAACCTGCGGCGCACCCTGGGCGAGGAGGAGATGCGGGGCACGGCGGTGGTGAAGCCGGACCGCGAATTCGAGGAGGGGCATTCCTTGGAGGCGATCGGCCGCCCGGTGCGGGTGCTGTATCATGGCCATTCCAGCGGCCCGGGGGACGTCGCGGTTCTCGATGAGCGGACCGGCACGCTGTTCGCGGGCGGACTGGTGGACAACCAGCGGATCCCGGACATCCAGGACGGCGATCCGGAGCTCTGGCGCAAGGCGCTCGCGGCGCTGCAGCAGACCGGCGCGAAAACCGTCGTTCCCGGTCATGGCCCGGCCGCCCCGGCACCGGAGGCCATCGCGGCGGTGGGGCGCTACCTGGCGCAGCTCGAGGCCAAGGTGCGGGAGCTGCTGACGGCCGGCGTGGCCCTGAGCGCCGTGGCCGATCGCGTCGAGCTGCCCGGGTTCGAGGGCTGGGACCTGTACGACACGGTACACCGGCGAAACGCCTCCATCATGTACCTGCGGCTGGAGCGGGAGCAGATCTTCAAAGAGGAGTGACGGAAGTGCGCATGACGAAACGCGCGGGCGGCGTGGTGCTGGCGGCCTTCTGCTGGATGGCGACGGCTGCCTGGACCGCCAACGAAGCGGAAACGCCCCGCGGCCTGCCCTCGGGAGTGGATCACGCGGCCTCGTCGCCGCAGTGGGAGACCATCCGGGCCAAGCTGTTCCAGGACCGCAGGATCGACACGGCCTCGGGGAAGGTGCAGTTGACGGTCCCGCTGCGCGCCCCCTTCGGGGCCGCGGTGCCGGTGAAGATCACCTCGGGCCTGCCCCAGGCGCCCGGGCTCTACGTCAGGCGCATGTACATCGTGATCGACAAGAATCCGTCGGCGCTGGCCGCGGTCCTGGACCTCACGCCCGAGGTCGGGCAGGCCGACTTCGAGACGCGGCTGCGGGTGGACGAGTACGGCCACATCCGCGTCATCAGCGAGCTCTCCAACGGCGAGCTGCACATGGCCTCGCGCTACGTGAAGGTTTCCGGCGGCTGCACCCAGCCACCCAACCGCGACCAGCTGCACAACATCGGCAAGACCGTGTTCCGGCTCCCGGAAGGGGTGCGCATGGAGGCCCCGACCCCCGCCGAGGTGCAGGTCATACACCCCAACGACACGGGGTTCGAGCTGAACCAGATCACCGTGATGTACATCCCGCCCCACTTCGTGCGTTCCATCAAGGTGAGCTACGCCGACCGCAAGGTGTTCGAGGCGGACGTGGATTTCTCCATCAGCGAGAATCCGTCCTTCCGCTTCAACTTCGTTCCCCACGGCGCCGGAGAACTGAGGGCCGAAGTGGAGGATTCGAAGGAACAGCGCTTCACCGGCAGGCTTGCCGTCCTCCCCTGAGCCGCCGCCCATGCGCGCGATGCCGAGCATCCTCTCCGCCTGCGCCGGGTTGCTGCTCGCCTGCGCCGTCCCGGCCTTGGCGGAGGGCATTCCCCCCGCCTACAGCCCCGTGGTGATCCTGCCCTCGGGAGACCCCGCGCGCACCGAGTTCGACCTGACCGCCGTGGCCGATCGCGCCAAACGCGAAAACAGGCGGCTTTACGTATACCTGGGCGCGAAGGACTGCGCCTATTGCCGGAAGTACGAGAGTTTCCTCGAGCAGAACGCGAAGGAACTTGTCCCCCAGTTCTCCGGGCACAATTACATCGTGGTGGACCTGCGCAGCGCGCTCTCCGTCACCCAGGACCGGCTGTTCATCCGCGTCGGCGACAGCAGCCGCTCCTATGTGGATTTCCAGAAGGCCATCGGGGACGCTCGCGCCCGCATGCTGGTCTATCCCCTGGTCTGGCTGTTCGACGGCAATCTGAAGCCGCTGATGCAGATGCCCGCGGGCACGGGCACCTTCCAGAGCGTCCCCGAGCAGCTGGAGATCCTGCAGCTTGTCGAGTAGGGGAAAGGGCAAGGGTTTCGCACAGGCGATCGCCGTCAGGGAGGAACGCAATGGCTCGTGAGACCATGAGGATGAGGCTCAAGGCCCGCGGCGGGCACGTGCCGCGGGGATTGGAATTGCTGCACGACCCGCTGTTCAACAAGGGCACCGCCTTCAGCGACGCGGAACGCGACGCCCTGGGATTGCGCGGACTGCTGCCCGCCCATGTCTGCACCATGGAGGAGCAGCTGGTGCGGGTCATGGAGGGTTTCCGGCGGCAGCCCACGCCCCTGGACAAGTACATCTACCTCAACGGGCTGCACGACCGCAACGAGACCCTGTTCTTCCGGCTGGTGATGGACAACGCGGAGGAGATGATGCCCATCATCTACACGCCCACCGTCGGCCAGGCATGCCAGATGTTCGGGCACATCTTCCAGCGCCCGCGGGGCATCTTCGTTTCCGCCCGGGACCGGGGCCACATGGCGCGGGTGCTCCGGAACTGGCCCTACCGGGAGGATGTGGCGGCGATCTGCGTCACCGACGGCGAGCGCATCCTGGGTCTGGGAGATCAGGGCGCGGACGGCATGGGCATTCCGGTCGGCAAGCTCGCCCTCTACACCGTGTGCGCCGGCGTGCGCCCCATCACCACCCTGCCGGTGATGCTGGACGTGGGCACCGACAACGAGGCGCTGCTGGAGGATCCCCTATACATCGGCATCAAGCAGCGGCGCCTGCGCGGGCCGGAGTACGACGCCCTTGTGGAGGAATTCGTCGAGGCGGTGGGGGAGGTGTTCCCCCACACGCTGCTTCAGTTCGAGGACTTCGGCAACAGCAACGCCTTCCGCCTGCTCAGAAAGTACCGCGACCGGGTCTGCACCTTCAACGACGACATTCAGGGCACCGGCGCGGTGACCCTGGCGGCCATCCACTCGGCGTTGCGCGTCACCGGCGGCCGGCTGCGGGAGCAGACCCTGCTCTGCCTGGGGGCGGGCGAGGCGGCCGTGGGCATCTGCGACCTGATCGTAGCCGCCATGCGCGAGGACGGGGCAACGGAGGCGGAAGCCCGCGGCCGCTGCTGGCTGGTGGACTCGCAAGGGCTGGTGACCAGCGGGCGCGGCAGCCTGGCGGAGCACAAGCTCCCCTATGCCCATCCGCACGCTCCGGTTGCGGATTTCCTCGGCGCGGTGCGGGCGCTGCGGCCCACCGGCGTCATCGGCGTGTCGGGTCAGGGGGGAGGGTTCACCCGCCCGGTGGTGGAGGCCATGGCAGAGATCAACCCGCGGCCCATGGTGTTCGCTCTCTCCAACCCGACCTCCAAGGCGGAGTGCACGGCCGAGGAGGCCTACACGTGGTCAGGCGGCAGGGCCATCTTCGCCAGCGGCAGCCCCTTTCCGCCGGTGCGCCTCGGGGACCGCAGTTTCGTGCCTGGCCAATGCAACAACGCCTATGTCTTCCCCGGCCTGGCGCTGGGCGTGATCGTGAGCCGGGCGCGGCATGTGAGCGACGAGATGTTCTTCGCCGCCGCAAAAACCCTCGCGCGCCTGGTGGAGTCCTCGGATCTGGAGCAGGGACGGCTGTTCCCTCCCTTGAGCCGCATTCGCGGCGTGTCGACCGAGATCGCCGTCGCCGTGGCCGAAGTCGCCTGGCAGCGCGGCCTGGCGCGGGGCCATCGCCCCGAAGATCTTGCGGCCCATATCCGCGGGCAGATGTACCAGCCCGAGTATCACTCTTACGTCTGACGTCCGGTTCCTCGCCCGATCGCCGATCCAGTGCAGCGGGTGCGCCGGACTGCTGGCAGTGAGGGGAGGCCAGCCCCGCGATTTTCCGGCGCTCAGTCCCGAACCCGCCGTTGACGGCGGGCGGCGGGCGCAGGAATAATTCTGCCGGTCCTGCCGGATCTCCCGGCTTTTTCCACCCATCCAAGAAAGGTCTTCAATGCGCACGCGCTTCCTGGCGATCTTGATCGCCGCCCTGTTTCCCGTTGCCGCCGCGGCCCAGGCGCCCAAAGCCGCTGCGCCCGCCGCGTCGGCTGTCACGCTCGCGGAGGAGGAGGACCTGCGATTCGAGGAGGCGATCCGCAACTTCGGCTTCGTCTCCGGCGCAGCCTACCAGTGCCTGCCCGAGGCCGAGCGCACCGCGCACGACCGCGAGGTGCTCAAGGCCTACTCCGGCATCGTGCGCCTGTTCGGCAGCGACCGCGCCTTCTTCTACGCCGCCGCCTTCGGCGCCGGCACCGGCATGAGCATCGAAAAGGCGAAGTGCCCGAACTACATCGAGGACTTCAAGGCCGCCATGAAGTCGGGCAACCGCGGTCAGTGAGGAGACCCATGATGACCAAGACCATGGGTTGCTGGGGGCGCGGCGCGGTGCATGCCATCGTGCTGGGCGCGGCGCTGGCCGCAGCCGTTCCGGCCGAGGCTGCCAACTGGGGCGCGCGGCGTGAGTTCCGCGAAGGCATGCGCGAGATCGGGCGCGAGCGCCGCGAGATGCGGCGCGAGATCCTTCAGTCCGGCTCGCGTGCCGAGGCGCGGCGCGAGTACCGCGAAGGCATGCGCGAGATCGCGCGCGAGCGGCGCGAGGTG
>DASTHR010000342.1:0-11560 GCA_035718105.1 Burkholderiales bacterium | reverse complement strand
GATTGTGACACGCTGGTGGTGGAAGGGCGGGTCGAGGCCTCGATGAACAGCCGCGTGATCCAGATTCACGAGGGCGGCACTTTTACCGGCAAGGTCGAGATCGACGTGGCAGAGGTTCGCGGCCGCTTCGAGGGTGAACTCACGGCCCGCAAGCGCCTGGTGGTGTTCGCCTCCGGCCGGGTCTCGGGCAAGATCCGCTACGGTAAGGTGAGCATCGAGGACGGCGGCGAGATTGCCGGCGACATCGCCTCCCTCAACACCCAGCGCACCGAGAGCCGCCAGGGCCAGGCCGCAATTGAGGCGGTGCGTCCCGCCGCCGTCCAGGCTTCGTAGCGCGCAAAGAGTTTTTCCTCCCCAAGCCCCCTGGCCGCCTGACCCGTGCTCCCCGCGCGGGGGGCGGCTTCTTTTTTGTGTAAAGTTGGCGCATGCACCTTGTCGTTCGCGCCCTGCTGCGGCGGGCCCCCGCGCTGCTGCTGGCGCTGCTGGCCGGTTGCGCCTCCACCGCCCACTATCCGGTGAATCCGGCGCGCCCGGTTGCCCAGGAGGCAGGCTACCGCCTGGGATCCCTGCCGGCGGGGGAAAACAGCGACAGCCTGGCCGTGATACTGACCTTCTCCGGCGGCGGAGCGCGGGCGGCTGCTCTGGCCTACGGGGTGCTGGAGGAACTGCGACGCCAGGAGATCACCTGGGAGGGGCGCCGCCGCCGGCTGCTGGACGAAGTGGACCTGATTTACGCCGTGTCCGGCGGCAGCCTGGTGGCGGGCTACTATGCGCTGCGGGGCGAGGCGCTGTTCGACGATTTTGAGGCGCGCTTCCTTCGCCGCGACAACCAGACGGATCTCGCGGGGCGGGTGCTTTCGAACCTGAACCGGCTCTCCTCGCCGCGCTTCGGCCGGGTCGAGGTCCTGGCCGAGTACCTGGATGAAACCCTTTTCGGCGGCGCCCGCTATGACGCCGTGATCGAGCGGGCGCAGCGTCCCTTCGTGGTGATCAACGCCACCGACATGTCCCTGGGGGCGCGGTTCGAGTTCACCCAGGACCAGTTCGACCTGATCTGCGCCGACCTCGGGGACTTTCCCCTGTCCCGCGCCGTCGCCGCCTCGATGGCGGTGCCTTTCGTTTTCGGGCCGCTCACCCTGGTGAATCATGCCGGGGATTGCGCCGCCCAGCGCCAGCCCCTGCTGGAGAGCCTGGGGCGGCTGTCGCGGCGCGAGGAGCAGCGGGCGCGCGAGCTCAGGACCTACCTGGATGCGGCGGGGCGGCCCTACGTCCACCTGCTCGACGGCGGACTTTCCGACAATCTCGGGCTGCGCGGGCCGCTGGAGACGGTGCAGCCCGGGCACAGCCGCGCGCCGCGCTCAGGGCTGCGCGGCGTGCGCCGAGTGGTATTCATCGTGGTCAACGCCGAGAGCAAGGCGGACCTCACGCCCGACCGCAGCGCCGACGTGCCGACCCTGGGCCAGCAGCTGAAAGCGGTGTCCGACATTCCCCTGAACCGTTATTCCTTCGAGACCGCGGAGCTGTTGCGCAGCACGCTGGAGCAGTGGCGGGCGGAGCGCGCCCGCCGCGGGCTGCGCCCCGATGCGGACCTCCACTTTCATCTCGTGGAGGTCGACCCGCAGCGGCTCGCCGACGGGCGGGAGCGCGACTACTTCCTCGCCATTCCCACCACGCTCAGCCTCACCGAGGAGCAATCCCAGCGCTTGCGCGCGGTGGCGGCACGGCTGCTCTACGAATCGCCCGAATACCAGCGCCTGCTCGAGGACCTGAAGTAGCGCGCGGCACGGGTCACAGCCCCCGCGGCTTATGCGGGCGGCGGGAGAAGGTGGCGTCGAATACCGGATTCGGCAGCAGCCGCAGCAGTCGCGCCACCACCGCCATCTGCCATGGAATCACGGCGTAACTGCGGCCGCCGGCAATCACCCGCGCGATGCGCCTCGCGGCGTCATCCACCTGCATCATGAACGGCATGTGGTAGGGGTTTCGCGCCGTCATGGGTGTGGCGATGAAGCCCGGGCAGACTGTGATTACCCGGATTCCGGTGCTCCGCAACTCGCCCCGCAGCGCTTCGAGGTAGGCGATGGCGGCAGCCTTGGATGCGGAGTAAGCGCCTGCTCCGGGCAGGCCGCGGTAGCCCGCGACGCTGGCGATGCCCACCAGCCTGCCGGTCCCCGCGGTGCGCATCGCGGCGATGAAGGGCTGGAACGTGGCGGCCAGCCCCAGCACGTTGGTCTCGAGGATGGCGCGCACGGTTTCGAAGTCGTCGCCGCGCTCGGTGAGGGTGCCGCCGCTCACCCCGGCATTGGCGATGACGATATCCGGCGCGCCGAACCGGGAGATGAAATCCGCCGCTGCCGCCCGCAGCGGGCCGGGCTGGCGCACGTCGGCCTCGTAGCAGGCGGCGGGGACGCCCAGGCCGGCAGCGAAATGCTCCAGTGCCTGACTGCGCCGGGCGATGAGCCCGAGGGTCGCGCCCCGCCCGGCGTAATGGCGGGCGAGGGCGTGCCCGAGGCCGCTGGAGGCGCCGGTGATGACGACCCGCGGCGCCAAGCCGGTTACTTTTTGGCCTTGGCGGCGCGCTCGGCGCGCGCCTTCGCGATCAGCTCGTTCAGGACAGGGATGACGGCTTCATTGCCGCCGACCATGGCCGGGGAGGTGATGTACTTGCCGTCCACCACCAGGGTGGGCGTACCGTGGATGTCGTAGTCCCGACCCGCCTGCTTGGAGCGGGCGATCTTGCTCTGCATGGCGAAGGCGTTGTAGGCCTCGGCAAACTTCTGCCGGTCCACGCCCTGCTTCGCCATCCAATCCAGCTGCACCTTCTCGTCCGAGAGGTTGATCTGGTCCAGGTGGATCGCCTCGAACACCTTGTCGCGCATACGGGACTCGATGCCCATGGCCTCCAGCGCGTAATAGGTCTTGGCCAGGGGTTCCCAATTGGGTCGGAACACCGCCGGCATGACCCGGAACTCCACGTCCTTGGGCATGCTGGCTTTCCACTTCCTGAGCGCCGGCTGCACGTCGCTGCAGTGGGGGCAGGCGTACCAGAAGAACTCCAGCACCTCGATCTTGGCGGGATTGGCCACGGGCTGCGGGGTCGGCACCAGCCGGTAATCGCGGCCTTCCTTGAGCTCGGCGAAGGCGGGGGGGAGGGCGCTGACGAACAGCAGGCAGGCCAGGGCAAATAGGCGGTTCAGTTTCATGGTGTCTCCAGAAAAACGGGCTCCGGGCCAATAACGGCCCGCATGCCCGCAGGGTTTACCGGGGTGCTTCCTTGGCTTTGACGATGGTGGAGTCGATTCCGTTCTGCTTCAGCATCTCCCGGGCCCGGTTGACGTCGTCCACACGGGTGTAGGGGCCGAGCTGCACGCGGTGCCAGATCCCCTTCTCGGGCAGGGTCACGGTGCTGATGTTGGCCTCCACCCCCAGCAGGGCCAGCCGGGCCTTGAGGTTGTCGGCGTCGGAGGGGTTCTGGAACGAGCCCGCCTGCAGGAAATACAGGTCCCGGGCCGGCTGCTCCTTCTTTGCCGCCTCCTTCAACTCGCGCTCGGTGACGGGCTGCTCGCTTCCGGGCAGGATCTTGTAGAACTCGAACCGCGGCTTGTCCGGGGCCGGCATCGCCGTCTTGCCGTTCTCCGCCCTGGCGGGCTTGTCCGGCCGGGTTTCCGCCGGCTTCTCCCGGGCCGCGAAGGGGTTCGGCATACGGTTGAGTTGCCAGGCCACGCCCACCGCGATGCCCAGGCCCAGCAGCAGCCCGGTGAGCAGGCCCATGAAGAAGGATCCGGCCTTGCCTCCGGAACGCCGGCCGCCGCTTGGCTTGTAGTCGCGGGACATGGCCTACATCGTCTCCGGCGCTCTCACGCCCAGCAGCGCGAGGCCGTTGCGGATCACCTGGCCCACCGCAGCCGAGAGGGCGAGCCGGGCGTTGCGGACGTCTTCCTCCGGCACCAGGAAGCGCTCGGCGTTGTAATAGCTGTGAAACGCCCCCGCCAGCTCCCGCAGGTAGAACACCACCAGGTGCGGAGCCAGTTCACGGGCGGCGCCCTCGATCACCTCGGGGTACTCCAGCAGGCGCTGCAGGAGATCCAGCTCCCGCGCCCCGGCGAGCGGGCTCGCGTCGGCGGCGGCGAGGGAGGCGCTATCGCCGCCCCATTCCCGCAGCACGCTGGCGATTCGGGCGTGGGCGTACTGCACATAGTAGACCGGGTTCTCCTGGCTCTGGGACTTGGCAAGGTCGAGGTCGAAATCCAGGTGCTGGTCGCTGCGCCGGAGCACGTAGAAGAAGCGCGCCGCGTCGTTGCCCACCTCGTTCCGCAGCTCGCGCAGGGTGACGAACTCGCCGGCGCGGGTGGACATCGATACCTTCTTGCCGTCGCGGTAGAGCACGGCGAACTGCACCAGGGCCACGGTGAGCCGCTCCGGGTTCAGATTCAGCGCCTGCAGCGCGCCCTTCACCCGCGGGATGTAGCCGTGGTGATCGGCGCCCCAGACGTCGATCACCTGTTCGAAGCCGCGCTCGAACTTGTTCTGGTGGTAGGCGATGTCGGAGGCGAAATAGGTGTACTGCCCGTTCTCCCGCTGCACCACGCGGTCCTTCTCGTCGCCGAATTCGCTGGAGCGAAACCATTTGGCGCCATCCTGGAGATAGACGTGGTCCTTGCTTGCCAGGGCCGCCACCGCCTGCTCCACCTTGCCGCTGTCGTAGAGGGAACGCTCGGAAAACCAGGAATCGAAGGTGACGCCGAACTCGGCGAGGTCGTTGCGGCAGTCTCCGAGCTGCTCGGTCAGGGCGAAGTTGTGGATGTAGGCGTAGTCCTCGCCCAGAAGCCGCTTGGCATTGCCGATCAGCTGGTCCAGTGTCGCCTCGGCGTCGTCCTTCGCCGGGGGGGCGGCCTTCTGCAGTTCCGCGAAGTCGGGCACCTGTCCCGCGCCGCGCAGCACCTCGGCGCCGTCGCGCGCGTAGCGCGTGCCGTGCTGCTCGTGGATCAGGCGCGCCATTTCGCGCACGTAGTCCCCCTGGTAGGCGTTGCCCGGGAACGGCAGGCTGATTCCACAGAGGTCCAGGTAACGCAGCCAGACGGAGAGCGCCAGGATGTCCATCTGGCGCCCCGCATCGTTCACGTAGAACTCCCGCGACACGCTGTAGCCCGCCGCCTCCAGCACATTGGCGAGGCTCGCGCCGTAGGCGGCCCCGCGGCCGTGGCCCACGTGCAGCGGCCCGGTGGGATTGGCGGAGACGAACTCCACCTGCACCTTCTGTCCGCGCCCCAGGCCCAGGCGCCCGTAGGCCGTTCCCGCCGCCAGCACCATGGCGGGCACCAGCTGCTTGGCGGAGGCCTTGAGGAAAATATTGATGAAACCCGCTCCCGCGACCTCCGCCTTCTCCACGTAGCGCGAGGGCGGCAGCGCGTCCACCAGGGCGCGGGCGATGTCCCGCGGATTCTTCTTCATCGGACGGGCCAGCTGCAGGGCCACGCTGCAGGAGAAGTCGCCGTGATCCGCCTGCTTCGGCCGCTGCACCTCCACCTGCGACGGGGTTTCGGGGGCCACCAGCGCCAGGGCGTCAGACAGCAGGGATGCGACGTGGGAACGGAAGTCGGGATGGGCACTCATGGAAGGCGCCTATTATAGTGGCGGCGCAGCGCAGTGTCGCGGGCCGGGTTCGGGCATGGAGCACCAGGACACCGGGCCAGGGATTCCGGTCGCCTGCCGACTGTCCTGCTGCCCTGGTGGCTCGATCCATCGAGTTTTTCACTCATGCTTCGAGGGGGTCCACGTCGAGGCACCAGCGCACGCGACGCTCGCCCAAGGCGGCGAGCCGGGGCCGCCACTGCTCCAGGAAGGCCTGCAGCCTGGCCCTCGACGCCGACTGCACCAGCAGCTGGGCGCGCTCCATGCCCGCGAGCCGCGGCAGCAGCGCCGGCACCGGCTCGAACAGCACGATGGCGGGGTCGTGCCCGGCGGCGAGCTCCCGGGCCTTGCGCAGGAACGCCTGCACCGGCTCGGTGCCGGTGGCCTCGGCCCGCAGCAGCGCCTGGTGCACGAAGGGCGGAAAGCCGGCGACCCGGCGCTCCTCCAGCAGGTCGCCGGTGAGGGCATCAAAGTCGTGGCGGCACAGGGCAAGGTAAAGCGGGTGGTCGGGAAACTCGGTCTGCACCAGCACCTCGCCGGGAACGGATCCGCGGCCGGCGCGGCCCGCCACCTGGGTCAGCTGTGCGAACAGCCGCTCCGAAGCGCGGAAATCCGTGGAATAGAGCGCGGCGTCGGAATTGAGCACGCCCACCAGGGACACGCCCTCGAAGTCGTGGCCCTTGGCGAGAATCTGGGTGCCCACGAGGATGTCCACCCGGCCGGCGCGGATGTCCGCGACGATCGCCTCCCAGGCGTTTCGGCGGCGCGTGCTGTCGCGGTCCACCCGGGCGATGCGCGCGCCGGGGAACAGGCCGGCGAGGGCGGACTCCAGTCGCTGGGTGCCGTGGCCCACGGGGCGCAGATCCTGGTTGCCGCATTCCGGGCAGGCGACGGGGATGCGTTCCCCGTGGCCGCAATGGTGGCACAGCAGCCGCCCGTCCCTCAGGTGCAGCACCAGCCGCCCGGCACAGCGCGGGCAGGGGGAGACCCAGCGGCATGCCGGACACATGAGCACCGGCGCGTAGCCGCGGCGGTTCACGAACACCAGGCTCTGCTCCCCCCGTCCGAGGCGCGCCCCGATGGCCTTGATGAGCCGCGCCGACAGGCCCTCCCGCAGCTTCTCCCCGCGCGTGTCCAGCAACCGCACCTGCGGCAGCGCCGCCGCCGCGCCGGCGCGGCGCGCCAGAACCAGCCGCCGGTAGCGGCCCCGCGCGGCGTTGTGCAGGCTCTCCAGCGACGGCGTGGCGGAACCCAGCACTACCGGCACGCCTTCATGCTTGGCCCGGAACACCGCCACGTCCCGTGCGGAGTAGCGCAGCCCGTCCTCCTGCTTGAACGAGCCATCATGCTCCTCGTCCACCACGATCAGCCCCAGCCGGGGCAGCGGCGTGAATACGGCGAGGCGGGTGCCGAGGACGATGCGCGCCCGGCCGCTGGCCGCCGCCAGCCAGTGGCGCAGGCGCTCGCCGGCCGCCAGTCCGCTGTGCAGGCTCGCCAACATGACTCCGGGAAAGCGGCGCCGGAAGCGTGCCTCGAGCTGCGGGGTGAGGTTGATTTCCGGCGTGAGCACCAGCCCCTGCCGCCCCTGCGCCAGGGTGTGTTCCAGGAGCCGGAGATAGACCTCGGTCTTGCCGCTGCCGGTGATCCCCTGAAGCAGCCAGGCGTTGAATCCCTCGCCTTCCGCGAGGATAGCGCCCAGCGCCGCCGCCTGCTCGGGGTTGAGCGCCGGTGGCGTCTCGGGCACCTCCGCGGCGTTCACGGGGGCGGCGGGCGCCTCGACCCGCTCCGCCCAGCCGCGACGCACAAGCTCCTCGAGCGCCTTGCGGGGGTGCGCCACCAGCGCGGTTGCGTCGGCACGGGTGAGCAGGTGGCGTTCCCGCAGCGCGCCCAGCACGCGGCGCAACGCGATGCTGCGCGGGGGCAGCGATGCCGGGTCCGCAAGCGCTCCCGGGCCGGTGATGCGCCACGCCGCATCCGGCTCGCGGGGCAGCGGGCGCGGATTGCGCAGTCGGGTGGGCAGGGCACCCGCCACCGTCTGCCCCAGGGGATAGTGGTAATAGCGGCTGCAGAAGCGCAGCAACGCCAGCAGTTGCGGAGGCAGGGGTGGCGCTTCACGCAGCACCCGGCCCACCGGTTTGAGGCGGGAAGCGGGGATCCCGGCCTCGCGGGCCTGTTCCAGGATCACGCCTATGGACTGCTTCCTGCCGAACGGCACCTGCACGCAGCGACCTACTTCAGGACCCTCTGCATCGTCGGCGACGTAGTCGAAAAGCTGATCCAATGGAACGTCGAGGCCGACGCGGACGATCCTCATGCAGGAGAATCCTGAGTCATCGAAGACGGCGCATTCCGCGAAATACCTCTTGTTGCGCCGCGGTAACATGCCGGCCGGTCAGGACATTTTTGGCTTGCCCACATGCCCTGTGGATAACCCTGTGGGTAATTGGACCTGACACTGCGGCAGGTTTTTGACTCCGGCGCCGAAGGTCGGAGTTTCATAATCTGATATCGGAATAAATCACATATTAATCAAAAAAATATACGTGAACTCCCGCGCTTGTCCGCGTTTCACGGGGAAAGTCGCGCCGTTACGCGGTCTTGTGCATAAGTCAACCGTGAAACCCGCACCGGCAGCCACTTTCCGGCGCGCGCCGGGCTAATGATAAGGCCGGCTCAGGGCATGCACGGCATCCGCCAGGGCCAGCACGTTGTCCGGCGGAGTGTACTGGGAGATGCCATGCCCGAGATTGAAGACATGGCCGCTGCCCTTGCCGTAGGAAGCCAGGACCCGACCCGCCTCCGCCGCCACCTGTTCCGGCGCCGCGAACAGTGCCATCGGGTCCAGGTTCCCCTGCAGCGCCACCTTGTCCCCGACCCGCCGCCGTGCCTCGCCGATGTCGATAGTCCAGTCCAGGCCCACGGCGTCGCAGCCGATCGCGGCGATGTCCTCCAGCCACAATCCACCGCCCTTGGTGAACACGATGCTGGGGATGCGGGCACCGCCGTGCTCGCGCCTGAGCCCCGCCACCACCTGTGCCAGGTAGCGCAGGGAGAACTCCCTGTAGGCTGCGGCGGACAGGGCGCCGCCCCAGGAGTCGAACACCATCACCGCCTGGGCGCCGCTCTCGATCTGGGCGTTGAGATAATCGATGACCGAGCGCGCGGTGACGCCGAGGATGTGGTGCAGCAGTTCCGGGCGGCTGTAGAGCATGGTCTTCACCTGGCGGAAATCGTCGCTGCCGCCGCCCTCCACCATGTAGCAGGCGAGGGTGAAGGGGCTTCCGGAGAAGCCGATCAGGGGCACCTCGTTGTCCAGGGCCTTGCGGATCCGGGACACGGCGTCCATCACATAGCGCAACTGGACGTTGGGGTCGGGAACGGTGAGGTCGCGGATCTCCCATTCGTCGCGCAGCGGACGCTCGAACTTGGGCCCCTCGCCCTCGGCGAAATAAAGGCCCAGGCCCATGGCGTCGGGCACCGTGAGGATGTCGGAGAACAGGATCGCGGCGTCGAGGGGAAAGCGTGCCAGGGGCTGCAGCGTCACCTCGGTGGCGAGGTCGGGATTCTTGCACAGGTTGAGGAAGCTGCCGGCCCGGGCCCGGGTCTGGTTGTACTCCGGGAGGTAGCGCCCGGCCTGGCGCATCAGCCAAAGCGGGGTGTACTCGGTGGGCTGGCGCAGCAGCGCCCGAAGGAAGGTGTCGTTTTTGAGCTTGGACATGGTTCCCCTTTACCGCAGAACGCGGAGGACGCAGAGGACGCGGAGATTCCTTCCCCTGCGTCCTCCGCGGTAAGAGTGCTGTTTCGGGCCGGCTACCGGGGGAGCTCGGAGCTTCCCATCAGGAACTCGTCCACGGCCCGGGCGCACTGGCGGCCCTCGCGAATCGCCCACACCACCAGCGACTGGCCACGGCGCATGTCGCCGGCGGCGAACACCTTGGGTACCGAGGTGGCGTAGCAGCCGGCACCGTCCGTGGTTGCCTTGGCATTGCCGCGAGCATCCTTTTCGAGCCCAAAGGCGTCGAGCACCTGCTGCACCGGGCTCACGAAGCCCATGGCCAGCAACACCAGGTCGGCCTGCATTTCGAATTCGCTGCCGTCCACCTCGACCATTTTCATCTGCCCGCTGGCGGGATCTTTCCGCCATTCGACCCGCGCCGCCACCAGAGCCTTGACCTTGCCGTTCTCGCCGACGAAGCGCTTGGTGGTCACCGACCAGTCGCGCTTGCAGCCCTCCTCGTGGGAGGAGGAGGTGCGCAGCCGGCTCGGCCAGTAGGGCCATACCGGGTTGCGGTCCGCGTCAGGCGGCATGGGCAGCAGCTCGAACTGGGTCACCGATTTCGCGCCGTGGCGGTTGGAGGTGCCAACGCAGTCGGAGCCGGTATCGCCGCCGCCGATCACCACCACGTGCTTGCCGGTGGCGAAGAGCTCGGCCACGCCCCTGTCGCCGGCCACCCGCCTGTTCTGCAGCGGCAGGAAATCCATGGCGAAATGGATGCCCTCGAGCTCCCGCCCGGGAATCGGCAGGTCGCGGGGCTGCTCCGCGCCGCCGGCGAGCACCACCGCGTCGTACTCGTTGAGCAACGCCTTGGGGTCCACCAACGTGGCGCTGCCGTTGCCGGACTTCGGCCCCATGCCCACCCATTGATTGACCCGGAACTCCACGCCCTCGGCGCGGAGCTGCTCCAGGCGGCGGTCGATCACGCCCTTGTCGAGCTTGAAGTCGGGAATGCCATAGCGCAGCAGGCCGCCGATGCGGTCCGCCTTCTCGAGCACCACCACCGCGTGGCCGGCCCGGGCGAGCTGCTGGGCGGCGGCGAGGCCCGCGGGTCCGGACCCCACTACCGCCACCCGCTTGTCCGTGCGGTGCGGTGCCGGCTCGGGCCTGACCCAGCCCTCTGCCCAGCCCTTGTCGATGATGGCATGTTCGATGGACTTGATGCCCACCGGGTCGCTGTTGATTCGAAGGGTGCAGGCTTCCTCGCAGGGGGCCGGACAGATGCGGCCGGTGAACTCGGGGAAATTGTTGGTGGAATGCAGCACCGCCAGCGCTTCGCGCCAACGGTTGCGGTACACCAGGTCGTTCCAGTCCGGAATGACGTTGTTGACCGGGCAGCCGCTGGAGCAGAAGGGGATGCCGCAATCCATGCAGCGGGCCCCCTGCTTGGAAGCGTCGGCATCGGACAAATGGTCGACGAACTCCCGATAGTTCTTGAGCCGCTCCTGCGGCGGCAGGTACGGCTCGTCGATGCGCTTCAACTCAATAAATCCGGTGGGCTTTCCCATCTACCCTTGCTCCAGTGTGCTTCAAATCCGGCCACACAGGGCGCAAAGGCGCCGGGGAAGCTCGTCCCCGCGCCCGCGTCCCGGTGACATGCGTTATGCCGCCTGGCCCGCGCGCTTCGCGGCCAGCTCCTTCAGTGCCCGGCGGTATTCCTTCGGGAACACCTTCACGAACAGCTCCCGCGCCGCCTGCCAGTTGGCGAGGATGGCCTTGGCGGTGTCCGATCCGGTGTAGCGAGCATGGCTCTCGATCAGACGCTTGAGCAGCGCCTCGTCGTCCTCGCCGTGGTGTCGCAGTTCCGCCGGGGTATGGCCCGGTGCCGGCAGCGGCTCCAGGTCCACCATGGACAGGTTGCAGCGCTCCCGGAAGTTGCGCCCCGGGTCGTAGACATAGGCGATGCCGCCGCTCATGCCGCCGGCGAAGTTGCGGCCCGTCGTGCCGAGCACCACGCAGGTGCCTCCCGTCATGTACTCGCAGCCGTGGTCTCCCACCCCCTCCACCACCGCGGTGCCTCCCGAATTGCGCACCAGGAAGCGCTCGCCCGCGACGCCGCGGAAGTAGGCCTCGCCGGCGATGGCCCCGTACATCACGGTGTTGCCGATGATGATGTTCTCCTGGGGGTTGCCCCGGAAGTCGGCATGGGGCCGC
>DASTHR010000341.1:0-3476 GCA_035718105.1 Burkholderiales bacterium | reverse complement strand
GCGGCGTTCGAGGCGAAGATGACCGCAGAGAGTTTTGCCGGCTGCGCCTGAGCGCCATGGGCTGGCTCGATACGGCGGCCCGGGTGGAGGCCCTGGAGGGCGTCCGCCTGGATGCGGATCTGGTCGGAAGCCTTGAGGGCCGGGCCGGGACCGCTCCCCGCGCCCGCCCCGTCCGTTTCTACACCCCCAGCTTCAAGGCCTACTCCAGCTCGGAGATCGCTTCCTGCGGCGGCAGTGCCTGGCCCGCCGTCTCCGTCACCGGCGGCGACTGCGAATTGCTGTGCGACCACTGCCGGGCGAAGATCCTTGAGCCCATGATCCCGGCGCGCACGCCGGAGGCGCTGTGGCGGGTGGTGAATGACCAGGTCGCCGCCGGCGCCAGGGGCATGCTGCTGACCGGGGGCTCCAACCATCGCAACGAGGTGGAGTACGGGCCCTTCTATCCGGTGGTGCGCCGGATCAAGGACCGGTTCCCCGGCTTCCGCGTCGCGGTGCACGCCGCGCTGGTGGACGCGGACGCGGCGCGACGCATGGAGGACGCCGGGATCGATGTCGCAATGATGGACGTGATTGGCGCCCAGGACACCATCGCGCGGGTGTATCACCTGAAGCGGGAGGTCGGGGAGTTCGAGGCCGGCCTGGCGGCGCTCACCGCCACGTCCATGAGGGTGGTGCCGCACATCGTGATCGGCCTGCATTACGGGCGCATGCTCGGCGAGTGGCGGGCACTGGAGATGCTGCAGCGTCATGTCCCGGACGCGGTGGTGCTGGTGGTGGTCATGCCCTTCTATGCCGGCGACGCGCGACCGTTCGAGGTGCCCGGCAGCGCCGAGACCGGGGCGTTCATGGCCGATGCGCGGGAGGCGCTGCCGGGCATCCCGCTGCTGCTGGGCTGCGCGCGCCCGGCGGGACGCGCCAAGTCCGAGATCGATGCCTATGCGGTGATGGCGGGACTGGATGGCATCGCCCATCCCGCCGAAGGCGTGGTGGAACTCGCGGTCCGGCTCGGTCGCGGCGTCAGGGTCACGCCCTCCTGCTGTTCCATGGCGGTCGGCGAGGAGGTGCTGGGCGCGGACGATGGCGGTTCCCGGCTGGAGATCGACGTCGAGCGCATCATCGCCGAGGAGCGGGAGCGCCGGCGAGCGTCGGGCGCTCTGGCCGGCATCAGGGTGGTGGCCGTACCGCATGGCTGAATCGGGCGTGCGCGCCTGGCGCGTGATCGACACGGGCCTGCGGCCGGCGGCCCAGAACTTCGCCCTTAACCGCGCCCTGCTCGAGGCGCGCCGGGCGGGGGAGGCACCCAGCACCCTGCGTTTCCTGCGTTTCCTGCCCAGCGCTCTGCTGGGGTTCCATCAGAGCGCCGAACAGGAGCTCAACCTCGAGTATTGCCGTGCCCAGGGCATCGCCGTGCAGCGGCGCATCACGGGGGGCGGCGCGATCTATTTCGACCCGGGACAACTCGGGTGGGAGCTCTACCTCACCAAGTCCGACGTCGGCAGCGCCGACATGTCCGCCATCGCCCGCCGCATTTGCGAGGCGGCGGCGCGGGGCATCAGCGCCCTGGGGGTGGAGGCCCGCTACCGGCCGCGCAACGACATCGAGGTGGACGGACGGAAGGTCTCGGGCACCGGTGGCGCCTTCGACGGCGACGCCCTGATGTACCAGGGAACGCTGCTCATCGAGTTCGACGTGGAGCGTATGCTGCGGGTGCTGCGCATTCCGGCGGAGAAGCTCTCGGACAAGGCCATCGCCTCGGCCCGGGAGCGGGTGGCGAGCCTGGCGGAATTGCTGGGCCGCGCGCCCTCCATGACGGAGGCCAGGAGCGCCATCGAGCATGCCCTGGCCGAGGAATTCGGCGTGGAGTTCCGGACTGGGGAATTGCTCCCCTGCGAGGAAGCACGTTACGCCGACGCGCTGGCGGAGATCGACACTCCGGATTGGGTAAGCCTGGTATCCAGGCCGGCCTCCGAGTTGCCACTCCGCGAATCCTCCCGGAAATTTGCCGGCGGCCTGCTGCGGGCAAGCGTTGCCTGGGACCAGGTGGGGAACCGCATCCGCCAGGTGTGGTACACCGGGGACATGTTCGTGAATCCCCGCCGGACCATTGCGGACCTGGAGGCGGCGCTCAAGGATTGCCCGGCCATGGAACTGGAGGCGCGAGTGAAGGGATTTTTTGCGGGCCGCGACGTTGACATGCTGGCGCTGACCCCCGAGGACTTCATCACCGTGGCCCGGGACGCGCTGCAGGCCGCAACTCCCGCGGGGGTGGCGCCATGAACAGCCAGCCGTGGGATGTCCTGGTGGTGGGGTTGGGGCCCGGCGGCGGGGCCGCCGCGGCCGCCGCCGCCGAGTCGGGGGCGCGGGTGCTGGCTTTCGACCGCAAGAAGCAGGTCGGAGAACCCGTGCAGTGCGCCGAGTTCATCCCCATGGCGCTGGGGCGCTATGCGGGCGGGGCGGGCGTGCTGCAGCAGCGCATCGCCGGCATGAAGAGCATTCTGCCTTCCGGGGCGGTCGAGGATTCTCCCTATCGGGGCCTCATGGTCGACCGCGCGGCGTTCGACCGCGCCCTGGCGACACGGGCCGCCGGGGCTGGCGCGGAACTGCGCCTGGGCTGGACGCTGGAAGGCCTGGATCCTGTGCGACGCATCGCCTCGGTGAGGGACGGAAGGTCGCGGCGCGAGCTTGCCTTCCGTATTCTGATCGCGGCGGACGGCCCGAACTCCCGGGTGGCGCGCCTGCTGGGTCTGCCGGCGCAGCGTGTGGTTCACTCGAGGCAGTACCTGGTCCCGCTGCTCAAGCCGCTGCAGGAAACCACGATCTGGCTGTCGCCGGCGTATCCCGGCGGCTATGCCTGGCTGTTTCCCCGGGGCGAGACCGCGAACCTGGGCGTCGGCATCGATTTCGAGTTTTCCCGCGATTTGCGTCATCCGCTCGATGAACTGCACGGGCAGCTCGTGGCGGCGGGCGTGGTGGGGGCCGAAATCCGGCGCCGCACGGGCGGCGCCATTCCGGTGGGCGGCATGCGGGAACGCCTGGTCTTGGGGGACGTGTTGTTCGTCGGCGATGCCGCCGGCCTCACGCATCCCATCACGGGGGCGGGCATCAGCGCCGCGGTGTTGTCCGGCGAGGAGGCGGGTACCGCCGCGGCGCGTCGGGTTGCCGGCAAGTCCGGGGCTCTGGAGGATTACGACGAGACGATTCGCGAACTGTTCGGTCCTACCATCGAGCGGGCGCTGCGAACCCGCGAGTCCCTGAACTGGATGTGGAAGACGCCGGCCGCGGCACTGGATGACTCCCAGCGGCGTGGCTGGGTCGCGTTCGAGGAGTATTTCGCCTTTTGACCTCGGTCAAGGTCCCGCGGGGAGGAAGGCGCAACATGCGCGGACGCGGAGGGATTCTTACATGAGCACGGTACTCGACGATACCCAGCCGGTTCGCTTCTATCGCCCGGATTACCACGTGCGGACGCCGGAGAT
>DASTHR010000340.1:0-2690 GCA_035718105.1 Burkholderiales bacterium | reverse complement strand
GATCCTGCCGCGCTTCGGTGTTGAGACCACCTTCGTTTCGCCTGCCGACCCGGCGCAGTGGCAGGCTGCGGTGCGCGCGAACACGCGCCTGCTGTTTGTGGAGACGCCTTCGAACCCCCTCACCGAGATTTCCGACATCGGTGCGTTGGCGGGGATCGCCCGCGGCGCGGGGGCCGTGCTGGCGGTGGACAACTGTTTCTGCACGCCGGCACTGCAGCGCCCCCTGGAACTCGGCGCGGACCTGGTGATCCATTCTGCCACCAAGTACCTGGACGGGCAGGGCAGGGTGCTGGGGGGCGCCGTGCTCGGGCGGCGCGAGCTGGTGATGGAGGGCATATTCCGCTTCCTGCGCACCGCCGGCCCGACCCTGAGCGCGTTCAACGCCTGGGTGATCTTCAAGGGGCTGGAGACCATGCGCCTGCGCATGGAGGCGCATTCCCGCAATGCCCTGGAGATTGCGCGCTGGCTGGAGACGCATCCCGCCGTGGAGCGCGTGCACTACCCCGGCCTGTCGAGCCATCCGCAGCACGCCCTTGCCGCGCGCCAGCAGCGCGCCGGCGGCGGCATCGTTTCCTTCGAGGTGAAGGGCGGGCGCGCCGAGGCCTGGCGGGTGGTGGATGCGACCCGCATGATCTCGATCACCGCGAACCTCGGGGACACGCGCAGCACCATCACCCATCCCGCCTCCACCACGCATGGCCGGATCACGCCGGAGGCCCGGGCTGCCGCCGGCATCCGCGAGAACCTCCTGCGGGTGGCCGTGGGCCTGGAAGCCGTGGAGGACATCAGGTCCGATCTGGCAAGAGGGCTTGAGGCGTGATTTTTCGGGCGGCGGGCCTGATGGGCGCGCTGCTGCTCGGGTTTCTGCCAGGGGCCGCGGCACTCGCGGCCGATCCGTTTGCGGCGCCTCGCCAGCGCATGGTGGAGGAGGTCCGGGCGATGGCCCGGGACACTCGCTACGAGACCGGGCGCTGGTCGCTGGAGGAGCGGGTGCTCGCGGCCATGGCCCGGGTGCCGCGTCACCGCTTCGTGCCCTCCCGGCTGGAGGTCGAGGCGTACGAGAACCGGCCGCTGCCCATCGGCCACGGCCAGACCATTTCCCAGCCCTTCATCGTCGCTCTCATGACCGAACTCCTGCGGGTCAGGCCGGGCGACCGGGTGCTGGAGATAGGCACCGGCTCCGGTTACCAGGCGGCGGTGCTGGCGGAACTCGGGACGACGGTATACACCATCGAGATCGTCGAGCCCCTGGGCATCGCCGCACGGGACCGCCTCGTGGCGCTGGGTTATGGCAAGGTGGAGGTCAGGGTGGGCGACGGCTACCACGGCTGGGAGGAGCATGCCCCCTTCGACGCCATCATGGTCACGGCCGCGGCGAGCCATGTGCCGCCGCCCCTGGTGCGCCAGCTCAAGGCGGGGGGACGCATGGTGGTTCCGGTAGGCCCCCCCTTCCTAACCCAGAGCCTGATGCTGGTGGAAAAGAAGGCCGATGGCACCACCACCAGCCGCCAGGTGCTTCCGGTGCGCTTCGTGCCCCTCACCGGGGGACATTGACGGCGGGCGAGCGGGAAGCGGTGAGCGGCAAGCATCGGTTCACCCCGCGGTTCCGGATCGAGCGGACCGGGCGGTCAGCGTGAGCGCCCCGTCGCGGCGACCGGAACTGACTGTCTCCTGCGCGCCGCCGCTGGCGCCGGTGGCGCTGATCTCGGCGGCGGCGCTCGCCTACGAAGTGCTGCTGATGCGCCTGCTGGCGATCCTGCAGTGGCACCACTTCGCCTACATGATCGTCAGCCTGGCGCTGCTGGGCTACGGCGCCAGCGGCAGCCTGCTGGCCCTCGGGGGCGGTCGGCTGGTCACGCGCTTCCCGGCAGCATTCACCGCCTCCGCAATGCTGTTCTCCACCAGCGCCGCCGGCTGTTTCTTCCTGGCCCAGGCCTTGCCCTTCAATGCCCTTGAGCTGCCGTGGGATCCCTGGCAGCTCGCGCGGCTGGCCGGGATTTTCCTGCTGCTTGCGCTGCCCTTCCTGTTCGCGGGCGGCTGCGTCTGCCTGGCGCTGGAGCGCTACCGTTATGGCGCGCACCGCGTCTACGCCTGGGACATCGTCGGCGCTGGCGCGGGCAGCCTCGGCGCGCTGGGCCTCCTGTATCTGCTTCCGCCGCTGGTGGCGCTGAAGGGCGTGGTGCTGCTGGGCACGCTGGCCGCGGCCTGGGCCTGGCGTGGCCTGGGGCTCGCGCCACGCTGGGGCGCGGCGTTTCCGCTGGCGCTCGGTGCGGCGCTGGCGGCGCTGCTCCCCGCGGGCAGCGGGGCGCTGCGGCCGTCGGAATTCAAGGAGCTGCCGCAACTGCTGCAGGTCCAGGGCGTGCGGATGCTGGAAGAGCGCTGGAGCCCGCTGGGCTGGCTCACGGTGCTGGAGAGCCCGCGGGTGCCGTTCCGTCATGCGCCGGGCCTCAGCCTGCACGCTCCCGCCGAGCCCCCGGCGCAACTCGGCCTGCTCACCGACGGCGAGGGCATGAGTCCCATCGTCGGCCACGACGGGCGCTCGCCGCCCGCCTACCTGGGTTATCTCACCTCGGCGCTCCCGTACTCGTTGTTAAGCCGGCCGCGGGTGCTGGTGCTGGGCGCCGGTGGCGGCGCGGAAGTGCTGCAGGCTCTCGCGCACGGGGCAGAGACGGTGGACGCGGTGGAGCTCA
>DASTHR010000339.1:0-4066 GCA_035718105.1 Burkholderiales bacterium | reverse complement strand
ACCTGTTCCACGCCCTGCCCCGAAACGCTGCGGGTGCTGAGATCGAACAGCGTTTCCGCCGCCGGATTGGCGTAGCGGATGCGCAGATCCTGGTCCAGCAGCATGACGGCCGTGGCCAGCGCGTCCAGGCCGGCGATAGATGAGGGAGTGATCACTTGAGAGCGGGGAAATCCGTAAGGTGACACTTCAGGCGAGCAAGAACCGCGCCAATCGCGCCGGCGCGGCCCAGGACAACCGCGGTTACTTGCCCGCGGCCCTGCGCAGGGCCTCCACTTCCTGCTCCTGGCGCGTCACCACGTCGCGGTAGCGCTGCACGCGGTCCAGGTACTTCTGGTAGTTGTTGCGCTCGTCGCCGAGACGAACGGCTTCCTGCTCGGCCAGATCCTTGCGGGCAGCCTCCAGGCCCGCCTCGGCATCCCGGAGGCGGACTTCGTTATCGCGGGCGCGGCGCTCGGCCGCCTCGTCGCGGGGCGCCGCCGGGGCTGCTTCGGCGGCAGCGGGCTTTTTCTCGGGCACCTTCACCCCGGGCACCGTGGTCACCGGCGGCAGGTCGACCGGCTTTGCACCCTCCACCGGGCGATCGGTGTAGATCACGCGCCCCTGGGGATCCACGGATTTGTAGACCTGCTGCGACCAGGCGGTTCCCGCCGCGAGCAGCGCCAGCATCAGAAGAGGAAGTGTCTTCATTTCAGGTTTCCCAATTCCTTCCTGAGGGCCTCCACGTTGCGCTCGTGGAGTTGCACCTCGTTCTCCAGGGCATTCACCTTCGCCTCGTACTTGGGCACGTTGCGGAAGGTCTGTGTCGATACCTTGCCGTCCGGACCCGTCACCTGCCGCGTGCTCATCTCGGGCTTCTGCTTTCCTTCGTCCAGCGCCTTGCGGGCATCGGCCAGCCGAGCCTCCTCAGCCAGCAGTTCCTCTTCCAGGATCTTGCGCCGGGCATCGTCGCGCTGCTTCTGCTGATTGCGGTCGACCTTGGGGAAATCCGCGGGCCCCTGGGATTTCTGCTTCTGCCTGGGAGGCGGCACCGGGTCCAGGGGCTCGAAGCACATCACCTTCTTCGCGCCCTTCATCGGCACGTTGGAATACACGATGCGCCCCTCCGGGTCCTCGTACTTGCAGGTCTCCGCGCGCGCCGGACCCGCCGCCAGCGCCAGGAACGCGCACCCCGCAAGGCCCGGCAACGCAAGCCCGCGCCGCATCAGGCCGGTGACGGATCGCAAGCGTATCCCTTTGACATAGCTAGGAAACCCACCCGGCCAGTGTATGCCAGGCGAGAGCCGAATTCAAACAAAAAGGGCGGGCACCGGGCCCGCCCTTCCGCATGCAGCAGTCCCCGATCAGAGGCTGTAGTACATGTCGAACTCCAGCGGATGGGTGGTCATGCGGAAGCGCGTGACCTCCTCCATCTTGAGCTCGATGTAGGCGTCGATCATGTCGTCGGAGAACACCCCGCCCTTGGTGAGGAAGGCGCGCTCGCGATTGAGGTAGTCAAGGGCCATGTCCAGCGACGAGCAGACGTTCGGCACCTTCTTGGCCTCTTCCGGCGGCAGATCGTACAGGTTCTTGTCGATCGCATCGCCCGGGTGGATCTTGTTCTGGATGCCGTCCAGGCCCGCCATCATCAGCGCGGCGAAGGCCAGGTACGGGTTGGCGGTGGGGTCCGGGAAGCGTACTTCGATGCGGCGCGCCTTCGGGTTGGACACGTAGGGGATGCGCACCGAGGCGGAGCGGTTGCGCGCCGAGTAGGCGAGGTTGATCGGGGCCTCGAAGCCGGGGACCAGACGCTTGTAGGAGTTGGTGCCCGGGTTGGTGATGGCGTTCAGCGCGCGCGCGTGCTTGATGATGCCGCCGATGTAGTACAGCGCGGTTTCGGACAGGCCGGCGTAGCCGTTGCCCGCGAACATGTTCTGGCCGCCCTTCCACAGGGACTGGTGCACGTGCATGCCGGAACCGTTGTCGCCGACGACGGGCTTGGGCATGAAGGTGGCGGTCTTGCCGTAGGAGTGGGCGACGTTGTGCACCGTGTACTTCAGGATCTGCATCCAGTCGGCGCGCTTCACCAGGGAGTTGAACTTGGTGCCGATCTCGCACTGGCCGGGGGCCGCCACCTCGTGGTGGTGCACCTCGACCTCGACACCCTGCTCCTCCAGCGCCAGGCACATGGCGGAGCGCAGGTCCTGCAGCGAATCCACCGGGGGAACCGGGAAGTAACCGCCCTTGACCGGGGGACGGTGGCCGATGTTCCCGGACTCGGATTCCTTGCGCGAGCTCCAGGGGGCCTCCTCGGACTCGATCTTCACCGAGCAGCCGGACATGTCCACGTGCCAGGTGACGGAATCGAACACGAAGAACTCGGGCTCCGGGCCGAAGTAGGCGGTGTCGGCGATGCCGGTGGACTTGAGGTAGGCCTCGGCGCGCTTGGCGATGGAGCGCGGGCAGCGGTCATAGCCCTTGCCGTCGGCGGGCTCCACCACGTCGCAGGTCACCACCAGGGTCGGCTCGTCCATGAACGGGTCCATGCGCACCGAATCCGCGTCCGGCATCAGCAGCATGTCGGAGGCCTGGATGCCCTTCCAGCCGGCGATGGAGGAGCCGTCGAAGGCGTGGCCGTGCTCGAACTGGTCCTCGCCGAAAACCCGGGCCGGCACCGTGACGTGCTGCTCCTTGCCGCGGGTGTCGGTAAAGCGAAGGTCAACGAACTTGACCTCGTTGTCCTTCATCATCTTCATAACGTCGGCTACGGAAGCCATGCGTGCATCTCCTCGTGATCGCGAAAGTTGAAAACAGACTGTTCTTGGCCGCGGCCGCCTACTCCGTGCCGCAACGAAGGGACGGAAATCCAAAAAGCAGGAATTATGCCACGGAAAATCGCGACCGAAGCCTTGTCGGATAAGGCAAAAACCCGACGGGTCGGAGGCGAATTGCACCATAATAGTGCGCACGGAACGCCTCTGGCACCATCATGGGGCGCCCGAGTGGTGCAAGCGAACCGTCCGGAAATAGGGGTCATCGGCGAGTGCGCCACGCACCAGGCCCTCCAGCCGGGCCACCTCGTCCCGCGTACCCTCGCCGGCGAGGAACAGCTCCGCCTCCACCTTGCCATCGAGATAGTGGAGCACGGTGCGGCGGGACTCGGGCAGCACCCCCCGCAGCCGCTCCTGCAAATGGGCGATCAGTTCCTCGCGCCCCGGCAGGTGGGCGCTGGGTCGGGCCACGGCATCATCCTCGGGATCGATATGCACCATCACGTCGAGAACGTCGTGGCCGCTCAGCACCCGCTGGCGGGCCGACTCGGCGATGTAATGGCCTTCGGAAACGCTGATCCGGGGATCCACCAGCACATGGGCATCCACCAGCGCCTGGCCCGCCATGCGCCGGGTGCGCAATTCGTGCAGCCCGCGCACGCCCTGGGTTTCCATCAGGGTGCGACGGATGGCGTCCAGTTCCTCCGCCGCGACGCCGGTATCCACCAGTTCCGAGAGCGCCTGGTAGCCGAGCCTGATTCCCATGCGGGTGATGAAGAAGGCCACCAGGGCCGCGGCCAGCGAGTCCAGGAAGCCGTAGCCCAGCAGGTTGCCGGCGATGCCGACGGCGCCGATCAACGAGGTGGCGGCGTCGGCCCGGGTATGCCAGGCGTTGGCCGCCAGCATCTGCGAGCGCTGCGCCCGCGCCACCCGCATCAGGTAGTGGTAAAGCGTCTCCTTGGAAGCCAGCGTCGCCAGGGCGATCCACAGCGTGGCCGGATGCACAGTCACGAAAGCCTCGCCGGAGGTGAGCCGCACCCCCGCGCGCCACAGGATGCCGAGCCCGACCACGGTGAGGGCGGCGCCCAGCAGCAGGGTGGCGGCGGTCTCGATGCGGCGGTGGCCGTAGGGATGCTGGTCGTCGGCGGCCGCGGCGCCCTTGTGGCTGGCGAACAGCACCAGGAAATCCGACATCAGGTCGGACAGGGTGTGGATGCCGTCGGTGAGCAGCGCCTGGGAGCGGCCGAAGTAGCCCACCACGATCTGCAGAAGCGACAGCACGGCGTTGACCGCCACGCTGGCGAGCGTGGAGCGGCGGG
>DASTHR010000338.1:0-14234 GCA_035718105.1 Burkholderiales bacterium | reverse complement strand
CGTAACGCCACGTCTCCTAAGGGTTGGGAGAACCAGTTGCGGGTCGATAGAAGCAGCCGTCGTAGAACCGGTTTTGCCGCTAATGCGTAGCCACGGCTGTGGCCGATTAGCGGTCCCAGGGCGAGGCGGAGATTTCCAGCTGGAAGGCGCCAGGGGCGCGGCCCTACGCGGGCAAGCTTGAAGGGCGGCCCTACTGCTCTTCCGGGACGTCGCGGCGGGGGATGGTGAGGGGATCGGCGATGATGGGGCGGTAGATCTCGACCCGGTCGCCGGGGCGAAGCGGCGCGTCGAGCTTTACCAGCTTGCCGTAAACGCCCACCTTGAGCGCGGCCAGGTCTATTTGGGGGAACAGGCGCAGCACGCCGGAATGCTCGATGGCGCCGCGCACGGTGGTGCCCTCCGGCACCTCGATGCTGAGCCAGACCTGGTCGCCGGCCTCGGAGTACGCCACGCCTACCTGCACGAGGGCTCCCGCAGTTCCAGGCCCGGCGCGACCGCGCGGGCCGCGGCGCGGCGGCGGTGCTCCAGGGCGCGCTTGCCGGCGAGCAGGAAGCCGAGGACCAGGAAGCCGCCCGGGGGCAGGATCATGAGCAGCGCCCCGTCGAAGCCGCGGATGCGCAGCTCCAGGAAGGAGAAGGCGGGCCCGAGCAGAGTGCTGGCCTGGGCGAAGAGCGTGCCCGCGCCCAGCAGCTCGCGCAGCAGCCCGATGGCGGTCAGCGCCAGGGTGAACCCCAGCCCCATGGCGAGGCCGTCCACCGCGGAGGCGAGGACGCCGGAGCGGCTGGCGAAGGCCTCCGCCCGGCCGAGGATGGCGCAGGTCACCACGATCAGGGCGATGAACAGCCCCAGGACCTTGTAGAGGTCGTGCAGCCAGGCGTTCAGCGCCAGGTCCACCAGCGTGACCAGGGCGGCGATCAGCACCACGAACACGGGAATCCGCACCTGGGGGCTCACCGCGTGGCGGATGGCGGACACCAGCACATTGGACACCAGCAGCACGGCGGTGGTGGCGAGGCCCATGCCCAGACCGTTGCTGCCGGAGGTGGTCACCGCCATGGCCGGGCACAGGGCCAGCATCTGGACGAACACCACGTTGTTGTCCCACAGGCCCTCGCGCGCCACGGCGCCCAGCCTTGTGCTCACGATTGCTCTCCCAGGATCTCGCGGCGGTGCGCCTCGAAGAACTCCAGGCCGCCCTTGACCGCCTTCACCACCGCCCGGGGGGTGATGGTGGCGCCCGCGAACTGGTCGAAGTCCCCGCCGTCCTTCTTCACCGCCCAGCGGGTCGGTCCCGCGAGCGACTTGCCGGCGAAGCCCTCAATCCAGGGGTGGCGGGCCGCCTCGATCTTGTCCCCCAGGCCCGGCGTCTCCCGGTGCTTGAGGACGCGCACGCCCAGCACCGTGCCCCCGGCGTCCACCGCCATCAGCAGCACGATGTCTTCCGTATAGCCGCGCTCGGCGACCGAGAACACGGCGCCCCGCACCGCGTCGTTGCGGCGGGCGCGGTGCACCTTCACCTTCGCGCCCCGGGGACCGTCGAGAACCAGCGTGTCGCCCAGGAGGTCGTTGTCGGCGAAGCCCGCGGGCAGGACCTGGGCGAGGCTCGCCCGCAGGTCGCGGGCCTCGGCCGCGGCGATGTGGTCCCGGGTCGCGTCGTAGGCCCAGGCCAGGGCAGCGCTCGCCGCCAGGGCCACCGCGCCCAGCAGCGCCGGGGCATAGGCGGGCAGTTCCCGCAGCCGCTCCAGGCTCATGGCGGGGTCTCGCGGGCGGGAAGCCCGATCTCGCGCCCGTCGCGCCGGCGGCCCAGGATGCGGGGGCGGGTGTAACGGTCTATCACCGGCGTCACGGCGTTCATCAGCAGCACCGCGAAGGCCATGCCTTCCGGGTAGCCGCCCCAGGTGCGGATCACCCAGGTGAGCAGGCCGACGCCGATGCCGTAGAGGAGCTTGCCCGGGGCGGTGCCGGGGGAGGTGACGTAATCGGTGGCGCTGAAGAACGCGCCCAGGACCGTGGCGCCGCCCAGCAGGTGCGCCTGCGCCGGCAGGTGCCGCGCGGGATCCATGCCATGGGCGAGGGCGGCGGGGAGCGCGATGCCCGCCAGCACCGCCAGCGGGATGTGCCAGGTGATGACGCCCGTGGCCAGCAGGTACAGCCCGCCGGCGAGCAGCAGCAGGGTGGCGGTCTCGCCCAGGCTGCCGGCCCGCATGCCGGACCACGGCAGGGCGGGGGCGCCGGGCGCCGCGGCCGCGCGCAGCGGGTCCACGCCCCGGGACAGCTCGGTCCGGATGTGGCCCAGGGGCGAGGCCGAGGCGACGGCGTCGGGCAGCGGCGGCGCCGCGAGGGTGATGTGCAGGCCCTCGACGAACCCGGGCGCGGCGGGCGCGTGCAGGGGCAGCGGATGCACCCACTGGGTCATCAGCGCCGGGAAGGAGATCAGCAGCGCCACCCGCGCCACCATGGCCGGGTTGAACAGGTTCTGGCCGAGGCCGCCGTAGACCTGCTTGCCGAGGACGATGGCGACGGCGCCCCCCAGCACGCCGATCCACCACGGCGACCAGGGCGGCAGCGACAGCGCCAGCAGCCAGCCGGTGAGCAGCGCCGAGCCGTCCGCCAGGCTGGCGCGCGCGCCGCGCAGCCGCTGGCTGACGAACTCGGCGAGCAGGCTGGCGGCGACGGTGAACAGGAACAGGAAGATCGCGGGCCAGCCGAACATCCAGAGCCCGAACAGCGTGGCCGGCGCCAGGGCGAGCTGCACCCGGAACATGGCGCGCGCCACCGACGCCCCGCCGTGGGCGTGGGGCGAGGAGACCGGGTCCGGGCTGCCGGCGGCGGTGTCTGTCATGCCGGCTCCGGGTTCGATTGCGCCGCCCGGGCGGCATCGCGTTCGGCCTTGCGCCGCGCCGCCGCCTCGGCCCTTTCCTTGTCCTCGCGGGCGATGCGCTCGGCGCGCGCCTGGGCCAGCTTGCGGGCCGCGTCCCGGCGCAGGCGGGCGCGCTCGCGCTCCGCCAGCTCGCCCTTGGCGTGGGCGAAGGCCTGCACCAGCGGGATGCGCGAGGGGCAGACCCAGGCGCAGCAGCCGCAGGCGATGCAGTCCTTGAGGCCCAGGTCCACGGCGCCGTCCAGGGATCCCGCCTGCACGTGGCGCGCCATCTCCAGCGGCAGCAGCCCGACAGGGCATGCCCGCACGCAGCTGCCGCAGCGGATGCAGGGGCCGGGCTCGCGCGCCCCCACCTCCGCCGCCGAGAGCGCGAGGATGCCGCCGGTGCCCTTGACCACCGGCGCCCGGCCCGAGGGCAGGGCGAGGCCCATCATGGGCCCGCCCATGAGCAGGCGCGCCGGCGCCTCGCGCAGGCCGCCGCAGGCGGCGAGCAGGTCGTCCACCAGCGTGCCGATGGGGACGATGTAGTTGCCGGGCTCGCGCACCGCCTCGCCGTTGACCGTCACGTAGCGGGAGACCAGCGGGCGCCCGAGGGCGACGGCCTCGTGCACCGCGAAGGCGGTGCCCACGTTGTGCACCAGCACCCCGGTGTCGGCGGCGCGGGAATCCGCGGGCACCTCGATGCCGGTGAGCTCCAGGATGAGCTGGCGGTCGGAGCCCATGGGGTAGCGCGGCGGCACCACGCAAACGCGGACGTCGGAGACGCGTTGCGCCGCGGCGCGCATGGCGGCGACGGCCTCGGGCTTGTTGGCCTCGATCCCCACCAGCGCTTCCCGGGCGCCGGTGGCGTGCAGCATCAGCCGCACCCCGCGCAGCACCTCGGCGGCGCGTTCGCGCATCAGCCGGTCGTCGCAGGAGAGGTAGGGCTCGCACTCGCTGCCGTTGATGATGAGGGTGCGGACCCGGGCGCGCAGGCCCAGGCCGAGCTTCACCGAGGCGGGGAAGGTGGCGCCGCCCAACCCCACCACGCCCGCCTCCGCCACCCGCTTCGCGACCTCGGCGGGATCGAGCCGCAGCGGGTCCGCGGGAAGCTCGGCCTCGATCCAGCGCTCCTCGCCGTCGCTCTCGATGGTGATGGCCTGGACCGGCAGTCCGGAGGGGTGCGGGGCGAGCACCTCGCCGATGGCGATGACCCGCCCCGAGGCCGAGGCGTGCACCGGGGCCGAGATCGCGCCGTGGGCGGCGGCGATGCACTGGCCCTTGAGCACCCGCTGCCCGACCGCCACCGCGGGCCGCGCCGCCGCGCCCACGTGCTGGGCCAGCGGGATGTGCAGCACGGCCGGCGCTGCGATGGCGCGCGCCGGGGCTTCGGACGCCGGCCGCTTGCGGTCGTCGGGATGCACGCCCCAGGAGCGGGAGAGGAGCCGGCGCAGGACGCTCACGGGGCGCTCCTCAGGCAGGAACGGGCCTGGGCCAGACCCAGTGCGCCAGCGTCACCGGCACCGGCCGCAGGGCGACCGCCTCGGTGGGGCAGCGCTCGATGCAATTGCCGCAGCCGGTGCAGGCCTCGCGCAGCACGCCGTGGATCTGCTTGGCGGCGCCGACGATGGCGTCCGTCGGGCAGCTCTTGATGCAGCGGCAGCAGCCGATGCACAGCTCCTCGGCGATCACGGCGAGCTTCGGCCCCTCGTCGGCCATGGCGGACGGGTCCAGCGCCAGCCCGAGCCGCTGCGCGAGGGCGGTGGCGAGCGCGCTGCCGCCCCCGGGGCAGCAGGTGGCCGGGGCGCGGCCCTCCGCCAGCGCCGCGGCGGCGCCGGCGCAGCCGGCAAAGCCGCACTGTCCGCAATTGGTCCCCGGCAGCAGCGCCTCCACCTCCGCCACCGAGTCGTCGGCCTGGACCCGGAACAGGCGGTGGGCTAGGGAGAGCAGGGCGCCGAGGACGATGCCGAGGGCGGTGAGGGCGATGACGGGCAGCAGCATGGCGATCCTAGAAGTTGAGCCCGGAGAAGCCCATGAAAGCCAGGCTCAGCAGGCTGATGGTGATGAAGGCGATGGGAGGGCCGTCGAAAGCGGTGGGCACCCGGGCGAGGGCCACGCGCTCGCGCAGGCCGGCGAACACCAGCAGCACCAGGGTGAATCCCGCCGCGGAGCCGAAGCCGTAGACCAGGCTCTGCAGCAGGCCGAAGCCCTGCTGCGCGTTGAGCAGCGCCACCCCCAGCACCGCGCAGTTGGTGGTGATGAGCGGCAGGTAGATGCCCAGGGCCTGGTACAGGCCCGGGCTCATGCGGCGCACCACCATTTCGGTGAACTGCACGGTGGCCGCGATCACCAGCACGAAGGCGAGGATGCGCAGGTAGCCGAGGCCGAAGGGCGCCAGCAGCCAGTGCTCCAGCATCCAGCTCGCCGCCGCGGCGAGGGTGATCACGAACGTGGTGGCCAGTCCCATGCCCAGGGCCGCGTCGGTGCTCTTCGACACGCCCATGGCCGGGCACAGCCCCAGGAACTTCACCAGCACCACGTTGTTCACGAGGGCGGTGGAGAGCAGGAGCAGCAGGAACTCGGTCATGGGGACTCCTCGGGCGGATGCCCCCGTTCTTGCAGGATGCATGCCAGCGCCGGAGCCCGCGGGCAACTGCTTGTCGCGTAGGAGGATTCGCGGGCGGCCGGGGCGCGCGGCGGCGGTTCCGGCTTGTTGCAAACCCTACATTCGCCGCTCCTTCCCTGTTTGAAAGGAGACAGGCGCCGGCCGGGCGCGGGGCCGGCGCCATCCAAATCAGTCACTTCGCGAGGGTGGCACTGCAATTGCTACGGCCGGGGACAGGACCGCATTGCATGGAGCCGTCACGGCATGCCCAAGGCAAGAGTCAACTTTCAGGACGTCGGCCTCACCGTCACGGTGCCGGCGGGCACGCGCCTGATCGAGGTGTCCGAGAAAATCGGCGCCGGCATCACCTACGGCTGCCGCGAGGGCGAGTGCGGCACCTGCCTCACCCGCATCGTCGCGGGCCAGGAGAACCTGGCCCCGCCCTCGGTGCTGGAGCACCAGGTGCTGACGGACCTCGAGGCGCCGCGGAGCCACCGCCTTGCCTGCCAGGCCCAGTGCCTGCAGGGCGAGATCATCGTCAAACCGGCCTGAGCGATTCCGTCTCCGGGCCCATCGAGAAAGGAGAACTGCCATGAGCATGAAAATCATCACCGAGGAATGCACCTCCTGCGGCGACTGCAAGCCGGTGTGCCCGACCTCGTCCATCACGGACAAGGGCGGCATCTTCAAGGTCAACGCCGACACCTGCAACGAATGCGAGGGCGACGCGGACTCGCCCCAGTGCCTGGCGGCCTGCCCCGCGGGCGAGAACTGCATCGTCTATGCCTGAGCCGGGTCCGCTGCGGCCGCAGCCATGAACGCGCCGGCTGACTGGGGCGGGGAGTGCCAGGCGCTCGCCGGGGCCGCCGCGCACGCCTGCGAGGCCGCGCCGGCGGTGGCCGGCCCCGGGGCCCTGGCCCGCGAGATCGCCGCGCGCGTGCCGCAATGGCGGTTCCGCGAGTTGCTGTGTCGGGGCGGCTGGTACCGCATCGGCGGCGTGGTGGCGCCCTCCGGGGAGCGGGTCTCGGACAACGTGGAGGACTGGGCCGCCGGGGAACTGGAAGCGCGCGGCGGCGATCTCGCCGCCCTGTGGGAGGACTTCGCCGGCAGCGGCCTGCGCCCGACCCGGCTGGCGGGCCGCACCCACCTGCTGGTCGCGCCCACCGGCGAGGGGCCCGAGGATTTCCTGCAGCTCGAGATCGAGGAATTGCAGGAGGTGATGGGCGGTCCGCTGTTCGACCGGCCGCAGCCCCCCGAGAGCATGGACCAGCTTGTGGACCCGCGGGGGCAGGGCGGCGGCGCCATGCCCCTGGGGCCGCCGCGCTATGCGCTGCGGCGCGTGGTCCACGTGGGCGACCTGCTGTCCCGGGAGCGCGCCCCCCGGGCCGCCCGCTCCGGGGCCCGGCGCTTCCTCGACGACTGGGCCGCGAGCAGCGCGCAGCGCGCCACCCTGTTCTGCAACCACTGGGCCCTCGCCATCCGCGAGCACGCGGACCGCCACGGGCAGATGGTGCTCCACGCCCGGCCGCTGCCGGCGCTGCAGGGCGAGCCCGCGCCGCTGGAAGCCCTGGAGGGCGCCCGGCGCCTCGCGCTGCACGACGCCCTGCGCGCCTTCGACCGGCGCCTGGGCTATCCCTTCGCCTGGTATTTCCACATGCTCACCACCAAGGCGGTGCCCTTCTGGGTGGCGCGCCAGGTGATGGACGACGCGCGCGAGGGCTACGCCTGCCTTCCCGAGCGCGACCTCGCCGTGGTGCACGGCTGGCTGCGGGAATCCTATGGATTCTGAGCCCGCCATCGCCCACGGCGGGATCGTGCGCTCGGTGTCCGGGGGCCGGGCCGTCGTCGCCGTCGCCACCGGCGGCTGCGGCGGCTGCGGGCGGCGCGCCGGATGCGGGATCGCCAAGCTGGCGCCCGGGCGGGAGGAGACTCTGGTGAGCGTGGCCGCGGCCGGGCTGACCCTGGCGCCGGGCATGGAAGTGATCGTGGAAGTGCCGGCCGCCTCGCTGCTGCGGGCCGCCGTCGCCGGCTACCTGCTGCCCGCCCTGCTGCTGCTGGCCGGCGCCGTGGCCGGCCACGCGGCGGCCGGCGATGCCGGCGCCGCCGGCGGCGCGCTCGCGGGCCTGGCGGCGGGCCTGTCCGTCTCCCGGCGCCTGGGCGCCCGCAATCCGCTGCGCCTTCGGGCCGGAACTCCGCCGGCGCCCCGCGAACCGGAATCGCGCTGAGCGGCCGCGCCCCGGCGGGGGCGCGCCATGTCGGACTTGCACCAGCGCATTGTCGCGAAGCCTACAGCCCGCCCGATTCCCGGTCCCCGCTCGAACTTCCATTGAAACCATGGGCTTGGCGCCGCACCCGGGACATGGCATCGGTATTGCATGTCTGCCCGCAGGAACCCGCTGCCATGAGCCAACTGTCCCGACGCATCGAAGCCGTCACCAATGAACCGGGCTGCGCCAAGAACCAGGCGAAGCCCGAGAAGGAGCGCAGGAAGGGTTGCGGCCGGCAACTCACCCCGGGCGCCGCCGCCGGCGGCTGCGCCTTCGACGGGGCCAAGATCGCGTTGCAGCCGGTGGTGGACGTGGCCCATATCGTCCATGGCCCCATCGCCTGCGAGGGCAACTCCTGGGACAGCCGCCACGTGTTTTCCTCGGGTTCGACCCTGTACCGCACCGGCTTCACCACGGACCTGGGCGAGATGGACGTGATCTACGGCGGCGAGAAGCGCCTGTTCCGCGCCATCCGCGAGGTGATCGAGAAGCACGACCCGCCGGCGGTCTTCGTCTACCAGACCTGCGTCCCGGCGATGATCGGCGACGACGTGGAGGCGGTGTGCAAGGCCGCCGCCGCGCGCTTCGGCCGGCCGGTGATCCCGGTCAACGCGCCGGGTTTCGCCGGCAGCAAGAACCTGGGCAACAAGCTGGGGGGCGAGGCGCTGCTGGAGCACGTGGTCGGAACCATGGAGCCCGAGTTCACCACCCCCGCCGACATCAACCTCATCGGCGAGTACAACGTGGTGGGCGAACTGTGGCAGGTGAAGCCCCTGTTCGACGCCCTGGGCATCCGCATCCTCGCCAGCTTCTCCGGGGACGCCCGCTACCGCGACATCGCCTGCGCCCACCGGGCGCGGGCGGCCATCATGCTCTGCTCCCAGGCGCTCATCAACGTCGCCCGCAAGATGGAGGAGCGCTACGGCATCCCATTTTTCGAGGGCAGCTTCTACGGCATCTCCGACATGAGCGACTGCCTGCGCCGGATCGCCGCGCTGCTGGCGCGGCAGGGCGGCCCGGCGGACCTGCCGCAGCGCGCCGAGTCGCTGATCGCCCGCGAGGAGGCCCGCGCCTGGGCGCGCCTCGAGCCCTTCAAGGCGCGGCTCAAGGGCAAGCGGGTGCTGCTCTTCACCGGCGGGGTCAAGTCCTGGTCGGTGGTGTCGGCGCTGCAGGAGGTGGGCCTGGAGATCGTCGGCACCAGCATGCGCAAGAGCACCGCCGACGACCGCGAGCGGGTGAAGGAGATCATGGGCACCGATGCCCACATGTTCGACGAGCTGCCGCCGCGGGAGATGTACCGCATGCTGAAGGAGGCCCGGGCCGACATCATGCTCTCGGGCGGCCGCTCCCAGTTCGTGGCCCTCAAGGCGAAGACGCCCTGGCTGGAGATCAACCAGGAGCGCCACCACGCCTACGCCGGCTACGAGGGCATCGTCAGCCTGGTGAGCGAGATCGACCGCGCGCTATCCAACCCCGTCTGGGCGCAGGTCCGCAGGCCGGCGCCGTGGGAGGCGGGCGGTGGCTGAGGTCCGTCTCTCGCGCAAGGCCTGCGCGGTCAACCCCCTGAAGATGAGCCAGCCCATCGGGGCGGCGCTCGCCTTCCTCGGGGTGGACCGCACGCTGCCGCTGCTGCACGGCTCCCAGGGCTGCACCGCCTTCGGGCTGGTGCTGTTCGTGCGCCATTTCCGGGAGACGATTCCGCTGCAGACCACCGCCATGAGCGAGGTCACCACCATCCTCGGCGGCATGGACAACATCGAGCAGGCGCTGCTCAACATCCACAAGCGCGCGCAGCCCGCGCTGATCGGCCTGTGCTCCACGGGCCTCACCGAAACCCGGGGCGACGACGTCGAGGGCTTCCTGAGGCTCATCCGGGAGCGGCATCCCGAGCTCTCGGGCATGGAGGTGGTGTTCGTGTCCACCCCGGACTACTCGGGGTCGCTGCAGGAGGGCTGGGGCAGGGCCGTGGAGCGCATGGTGGAGACGCTGGTGGCCCCGGGCGGCAGCCGCGACTCGCCCCGGCTCAACATCCTGCCCGGCAGCCACCTCACCCCCGGCGACATCGAGGAGTTGCGGGAGATCGTCGAGGCCTTCAGCCTGGTGCCGGTGATCCTGCCGGACCTGTCGGGCTCCCTGGACGGGCATGTGCCGGAGACCTTCCTGCCCCACACCCTGGGCGGAACCACCCTGGACGAGATCCGCGGCATGGGCGGGGCCTGCCACACCCTGGCCATCGGCGAGCAGATGCGTGGCGCCGCCGAGGCGCTGGCGCGGCGCACCGGCGTGCCCTTCACGCTGCTGCAGCGGGTCACCGGCCTGGAGGCCGGCGACGCGCTGATGGGCTTCCTCGCGGAACTCACCGGCCACCCGGTGCCGCGGAAGTACCGGCGCCAGCGCAGCCAGCTCCTCGACGCCATGCTGGACGGCCACTTCCATTTCGGCGGCAGGCGGGTCGCCATCGGCGCCGAGCCGGACCTGCTGCTCGACCTGGGCACCTTCCTGGCGCAGATGGGCTGCGAGATCGCGGCGGCGGTCACCACCCTCCCGTCCCCGGCGCTCGCGGGCATGGCCTGCGAGGAGGTGCTGGTGGGGGACCTGGAGGACCTGGAGGCGCGCGCCGCCGGCTGCGACCTGCTGGTGACCCATTCCCACGGGCGGCAGGCGGCGGAGCGGCTCGGCATTCCCCTGCACCGGGCGGGCATTCCCATGTTCGACCGCCTGGGGGCCGCGCACCGGGTGTCCCTCGGCTACCGCGGCACGCGGGAGCTCATCTTCGAGATTGGCAACCGATTGATGGAGCGGGTCCACGAGGCGAGGCCCGGGGACTGGACCCTGCCGGGGAACGCCCATGAGGCTGCGCAGGCTCGCACTGGTCACTGACGCAACGAACGGAGGCAAGGCCATGAAAGTCGCATTCGCGACCGAGGACATGCAGCACGTGGACGCCCATTTCGGTTGGGCGCGGAACATCGTCATCTACGAGGTGGAGCCCACGGGCTTCCGCAAGGTGGAGGCGGTGCGCTTCGAGGGCGATCTGCGCGAGGACGGCAGCGAGGACAAGCTCGCCCCCAAGCTGGAGGCCATCGCCGATTGCGCCATCGTGTACGTGGCCGCCATCGGCGGCAGCGCCGCCGCCCGGGTGGTGAACGCGAAGGTCCACCCCGTGAAGGTGCCGGCGCCCGAGCCCATCTCGAACCTGCTCACCCGGCTGGTGGAGGTGCTCAACGGCACGCCGCCGCCCTGGCTGCGCAAGGCGATGCTGAAGGGCCGCGAGCGCATCCCGGACTTCGAGGAGGAGGCGAGCCATGGCTGAGGCCGCCGCCGTGCCCGCGGCGCGGGCGATCCCCGAGTCGGCTTTCCTGCGCGAGCTGGTGACGCAGCTGCGGGCGCAGGACGGCCACGGCGTCTGGGACGGCAAGCCCGACGCCGCGCTGCTCGCGCCCTATGTCGTCACCCGCGAGCAGCGGCGCGCGCTGCCCATCATCGCCGATCCCGATCCGGACATCCTGTGGCGGCTGGAGCTGTTCTACAACGCCCTCGGCATCGCCCTGGAGCGGCAGACCGGACTGGTGGCGGCGCCCCACCTGAAGTTCCACCACGAGGGATTCGGCCGGGTGATGCTCAGCGTCGGCCGCCTGGTGGTGCTCAACCGCTACCTGCGGGACGTGCACCGCTTCGGGTTCGACAGCCTGGAGGCCCTCGCGGCGGAGGGCGAGCGGCTGCTGGCCGAGGCCGGCGCCATGATCCGCCGCTTTCCCGAAGTCGCCCGATTCGAATAGGGGGTCCCCATGTCCGAAGCGCCCGCCACCGCCGATGACCTGAAGGCCGAGATCCGCAAGCTCAGCGCCCAGGCCACCTCCCTGAAGATGGACCTGCACGACCTGTCCGAGGAATTGCCCGCGAACTGGGAGCGCATTCCCGACCTCGCGCTCAAGACCTTCTTCGCCTACCAGGCCCTGGACGAGGCGCGCAAGCGCCTGGCGGCCCAGGGCTGAGTGCCACCGGAGGATACCGCCATGCCCGCTTTCACCATCACCCTGCCCGGCGGCCGCAGCTGGACGCCGCGTTTCGCCACCGCCATCGACCGCGAGAAATGCATCGGCTGCGGCCGCTGCTTCAAGGTCTGCGGGCGCGGGGTGCTGCAACTCATGGCCCTGGACGACGAGGGGCGGTGCATCGCCATCGAGGACGGGGACGATGACGAGTACGAGAAGAAGGTGATGACCATCGCCCACGCGGAGAACTGCGTCGGCTGCGAGGCCTGCGCCCGGACCTGCGCCAAGAAGTGCATCAGCCACGCGCCGGCGGAAGCCTGACCATGCCCCCGGACGGAGGACCCGCGACCCTGCTGGCCCTGGCCCGGAACCCGGCGGACCTGCGGGCCGTGGCGCTGGCCGGCGTGATCGGCGAGGCGCTGCGCGCCGGGCGCGCGCCACTGATCCGCGGGCTGGAGGAGGACGGCTTCCAGCGGCTCCTGGCCCGGCACTTCCCCGGCGCCAGCCTCGCCAACGGCGCCGCTGCCGCCGCCGATCCGGCCCTGGACGAGTTCGAGGACCTGGTGGCGCTGCTCCTGGAGCATGCGGCGGATGACGCCGAGGATACCCGCTGGCTGGCGCTGGCGGTGGCCTCCGCGTCCCTGGGCGACAATCACCTGTGGCAGGACATGGGCCTGCCCAGCCGGCGCGAGCTCAACGAGCTGCTGCGGCGCTGGTTTCCTTCGCTGCACGCCCGCAACGCCGGCGACATGAAGTGGAAGAAGTTCTTCTACCGCCAGCTCTGCGAGCGCGCCGAGGTGCTGATCTGCCGCTCGCCGAGCTGCGCGGTGTGCGCGGACTACCGGCACTGCTTCGGTCCCGAAACCGCGGACGCAGGGGTGGTGGAATGGATGCCGCGGCCGTCCTGACGCCGCTCGGGCTCACCCTCAAGGTGGCGACGCTCGCCACCCTCCTGGCGTTCCTGGCGGGCATCGGCGCCGGCTACGCGGTGGCGCGGCTGAGTTTCCCGGGCCGGGAAACCCTGGACGCGGTGCTCACCCTGCCCATGGTGCTGCCGCCCACCGTGCTCGGCTACTACCTGCTGGTGCTGATCGGGCGCAACGGTGCCATGGGCGCCTGGCTCGAGGCGAACCTCGGGATCTCGCTCATCTTCACCTGGCAGGGGGCGGTGATCGCCGCCGCCGTGGTGTGCTTCCCCCTGGTGTTCAAGGCGGCGCGGGCGGCCTTCGAGGGGGTGGAGCGGGACCTGGAGAACGCCGCCCGCACCATCGGCATGGCGGAGCCGCTGGTGTTCCTGCGCATCACCCTGCCGCTCGCCTGGCGCGGCATCCTGGCCGGGACGCTGCTCGCCTACGCCCGGGCCATGGGCGAGTTCGGCGCCACGCTGATGGTCGCCGGCAACATTCCCGGCAGGACCCAGACCCTGTCGCTCGCCGTGTACGACGCGGTGCAGGCGGGGGCCGACTCGGTGGCCACGCTGCTGGTGGCGGTGACCTCTGTCGTTTGCGTGCTGCTGCTGGTGAGCTCGGGCCGGCTGCTGCGGCCGGAATGCTGAAAGGGAGATGCCGCCATGAAACGCCTCTTCGTCCTGGTCGCCGCGTTCTTCCTCGCCGCCGGCCCGGCCCGCGCCGGGGATGAGCTGCTGGTTTCGGCCGCCGCGAGCCTGGTGAACGCCTTCAACGAGATCGGCAGGGCCTACTCGGAGGCCAATCCGGGCGTGAAGGTCGTGTTCAACTTCGCTGCCTCCGGGCCGCTGCTGCAGCAGATCGAGAAGGGCGCGCCGGTGGACGTGTTCGCCTCCGCGGACGAGGCGACCATGGACCTCGCGGCCCGCAAGGGCCTGGTGGACCCGGCCACGCGCCGCGATTTCACGACCAACCGGCTGGTGCTGGCGGTGCCCGCGAGCGGCGCTCCGGCCATCGCCGCGCCCGAGGACCTGGCGAAGCCGGAGGTGAGGCGCATTGCCGTCGGCAACCCGGCCTCCGTTCCCGTGGGCCGCTATACCCGGGACAGCCTCGGCCAGGCGCGCTGGGAGTCGCTCACGCCGAAGTTCGTGTACGCCGACTCGGTGCGGCAGGCGCTGCAGTATGCGAGCCGCGGCGAGGTGCAGGCGGCCTTCGTGTATGCCAGCGATGCCGCCAGTGCGGCGGACAAGGTCAGGGTCGCCGCGGTTCTCGCCACGCCCCGCCCCGTGGTCTATCCGGCGGCCGTGGTCGCCGCGAGCAAGCGCAAGCACCAGGCCGCGGCTTTCGTCGCCTGGCTCGCCGCGCCGGAGTCCCAGGCCATCCTCAAGCGCCACGGATTCGGGGGCTGAAGCCATGGAGATCGAAGTCGACATCCGCCGCCGGCTCCACACCCGGGGCCGCAGCTTCACGCTGGAGGCGAGGTTCTCCAGCAGCGACGATTTCGTGGTCCTGTTCGGGCACTCGGGTTCCGGCAAGACCCTCACCCTGCGGGCGCTGGCGGGCCTGGACCGGCCCGACGAGGGCCTCATCCGCGTCGGGGGCAAG
>DASTHR010000337.1:0-6074 GCA_035718105.1 Burkholderiales bacterium | reverse complement strand
TACACGTTCCAACGCCCAGATTGCGGCCTGGCTCCTCGCCTGCTGCGCGCTGCTGTTCTGCATGGTGGTGGTGGGCGGTGTCACGCGCCTCACCCGCTCCGGACTGTCCATCGTCGAGTGGCAGCCCATTGTGGGCGCGATTCCGCCCCTCACCCAGCCGCAGTGGCAGGAGGCCTTCGACAAGTACCGGAAGACGCCGGAGTACGAGAAGGTGAACCGGGGCATGAGCCTGGAGGAATTCAAGGGCATCTTCTGGTGGGAATACTTCCACCGACTGCTGGGGCGCCTGATTGGTCTCGCCTACCTGCTGCCGTACCTCTATTTCCTGGCGCGGAGGCGCATCCATGGACCCCTCGCCTGGAAGCTCGCCGGCATATTCGTGCTGGGCGGGCTGCAGGGCGCCATGGGCTGGTACATGGTGAAAAGCGGGCTGGTGGACGACCCGCGGGTGAGCCACTTCCGGCTCACCGCGCACCTTGGAATCGCGTTCCTCATTTTCGCCGCCATGTTCTGGGTCGCCCTCGACCTTATCAGCCCCCGTTCCCGGCACGACAGGGCGAGCCCCGAGCGGCAGCGGCTGCGCCGACTCTCGCTGGGGCTGAGCGGGCTGATCTTCCTCATGGTGCTGAGCGGCGGGCTGGTGGCCGGCATCCGCGCGGGCTACGCCTACAACACCTTCCCGCTCATGAACGGGCATTTCGTTCCGCCCGAGATCTTCATGATCGAGCCCTGGTACCTGAACTTCTTCAACAACATGGCAACGGTCCAATTCGACCACCGCCTGATCGCCTGGCTGCTGGCCTTCCTGGTGCCCTGGTTCTGGCTGCGAGCATTGCGCCTGGACCTGCATCCCCGGGGCCGCCTCGCCTGCCATCTTTTCCTCGCCGCCCTGGCGGGACAGATCGCGCTGGGCATCTCCACCCTGCTGCTGGTGGTGCCCGTAGGCCTTGGAGCGGCGCATCAGGGTGGCGCCGTTATCCTGCTCGCATGCAGCCTGTGGGCGGCCCACGAAATGCGCCGGCCCGAGGCCGCCACTTTGACCTGAACGAATGCCGGCCCTTCCGGCTGCCCTGGCGCGGCGCGGCAACGCGATCTCCCGCCTCTCCGTCGCTATTGTGGCCCTGGTGCTGGCGATCCTCGGTGCCGCGGCTTTCCTTCGCCTCGCCCAGGCCGGACTCGGCTGCCCGGACTGGCCTGTCTGCTATGGGAATCTGGAGGCCAATGCCCGTGTTCTGCAGGATGGCACGGCGGGCACCCTGGTGCGCCTGGCGCACCGGGTCGCCGCCCTCGGCGCCGGCGCGCTGGTGCTCGCAGCGGGCTGGCTCGTAATCACGCGCCGGCCGCGCCGCCCCGCCGAGGTCGCGGCCGTTGCCGGGATGCTGGGGTTGCTGGTGTTTCTCGCGGTGGTCGGCCGTTGGTCCAGCCTTTCGCGCATTCCCGCCGTGCCGGTGGCCAACCTCCTTGGCGGCAGCGCCCTGCTCGCGCTCGCATGGCTGCTCCTGCTGTTGCAGCGCCCCGCGCGGCCCGCCGCGCGGGCGCGGACGGCCGTGCTCGCCTGGACGGCACTGCTGGCGGTATTTGTTCAGTCGGGACTGGGGGCCCTGGTCAGCGCGAAGTACGCGGCCCTCGCCTGCGGAGCCTGGTTCTCCTGCCCCGGCGCCTCCGCCGAATTCCTCGGCCCCGCGCTTGACTCGTTCGCCGACCCGGCCGGCCTGGGCGCCGCCTCCCTCGCCACGCTGCAATGGGCGCACCATCTCGGCGCCGCGGCCGCGCTTTCCCTCGCCGCGCTGGCGGCAGCGGCAGTTTCGCGCACCGCCGGCGGGCGGCACACCGCGGCCGCCATCGTGGGAACGGCCATCGCGCAGGCCGCCCTGGGTGCCGCGGCCGTCCGGCTGGGTCATCCGCTGCCGCTGGTGCTCGTCCATAACCTCGTCGCCAACCTGCTGTTGCTCGCCCTGGTCAGCGCCACGCACCAGCTTTCCCGCGGGGTCCGGTCCCGCGGAGTGGAAATGCCGGCTTAATCCACATCAAGGAAAACCCGAAACCCGCATTCGAGAATTGCTCCCTCGTTGAGAAGGAGGCCGTGCATGGGAGCCATCGGAGATTTCCTTGCCGCCGATCACCGCCGCTGTGATGAACTCTTCGCGCACGCCGAGCAGGCCGCGGCCGCTGCGGACTGGCCGGCCTGCGCGAGGGATACCCGGGCGTTTCGCATGGCGCTGGAGCATCATCTCGCCATGGAGGAGCAGGTCCTGTTCCCCGAATTCGAAGCCCACACCGGCATGATCCAGGGGCCCACCAGCGTGATGCGGGGAGAACACGAGCAGCTGCGCGGACTGTGCGCGCAGATGACGGCGGCGGCGCAGGACCGCTCCAGGGACGAATTCCTGGCCCACGCCGAGACGCTGCTGATCCTGATGCAGCAGCACAATCTCAAGGAGGAAAGCGTGCTCTACCCCATGACCGACCGCTCCCTCGCCGCAGCCGCAACGGCACTGGTGGAGCGCATGATGGCGGTGCCCCGGGAAGCCTGAGCCATGGCAAGGGAGATCCTGGTGGATGCCCGCGGCCTGGAGCCGCCGGAACCCTTCGAGCGGGTGATGGAGGCGATCTGCGAGATGCAGCCCGGCGACACGGTGCTGATGCTGCTGGAGCGCGAACCGTTTCCCCTCTACAAGGTCCTGGACCGCAACGGCTACGCGCACCACACGGCCTGCCGCGACGACGGCGTGTTCGAGGTCCGGATCACCCAGAACCGATGACTCGAACCACCGCGTCACAAAGGCACCAGGCAGCGGAAGCAGCGGCAACCTGCCCGGAAACGCGCGGTCACCGCGCGACGGGCGGCGCGGCGCATGGGCGCCGATGCACCTTCGCATGGGTCTCGATTCCTGGCGCCTTGGTGTCCTGGTGGTGAGCCTTACCGTCTAGATGCAGCCGGGTCTCGCCTTCGAGCAGGCGCCGCCCCTCGGCATCCCCTTCCGGTTCTTTCTCACGGCACCCGCGTTCGGGGTGCTCGCGGGCCTCCTTCTCGTGTGGCAGGGCCCCGAAGCGCTCTCATCGCGCTGGAGCCCCGCCGCCCTTGCGCTTACGCACCTGCTGGCGCTGGGCTTCATCACCATGACCATGGCGGGAGCCCTGATGCAGATGCTTCCGGTGCTCGCCGGTTCCCCCGTTTCCCGGCTCCGGCCCCTTGCATGGGCGGTGCATGTCCCCCTGACCTCGGGCGCCCTGCTTCTGCCCGCGGGCTTCCTCACCGGACATCGCGGCGCGCTGCTGGCCGCGGCGGCCCTGCTGGCGGCGGCGCTCGCCCTGCTGGTGGCGATCCTGGCGCAGAGCCTCGCCCGCGCGGCGGTCCGCTCGGCCACCGTGACCGGCATGCGTCACGCCGCGCTCGGCCTCGCGGTGGCTGCCAGCCTCGGCGCCACAATCGCGCTGCGCCGCGCCGGCGTCGACCTCGCTCCGGGAACGGATCTGACGCCGTTGCACGTGGCCTGGGGGCTCCTGGGCTGGGTACTCCCGCTGGTGATCGCGGTGGCCTGGCAGGTGGTTCCGATGTTTCAGCTTACGCCCCCCTATCCCCCGCGCCTGTCGCGCCGGTTCACGGGCCTACTCCTCGCGGGACTGGTCCTGTGGTCATGGGCCGCGCTGGCCGCGGCCGCAACGCAACCGCTGCTGGCCGCGGCGCTTGCCCTGGCTTGCGGGCTGTTCGCGGCGGTGACGCTGCGGCTGCAGGCGCAGCGCCGGCGCAGGCGCCGCGATTTCACCCTGCTGTTCTGGCGCCTCGCCATGGTCAGCCTGGTGCTTGCTTCGTTGCTCTGGGCAAGCCTGCCGCTGCTGCCCGCGGCGGCGGCGGAAGTCGCCCCCCCCGTGCTCGGCGCGCTGGCGCTCGCCGGCGTGGCGCTGTCGGCGATCACCGGGATGCTCTACAAGATCGTGCCCTTCCTCGCCTGGTTCCACCTTCAGGCGCTGGCCGGCGGTCGCTGGCGCGTCCCGAGCATGAAGGAGGCCCTGAGCGAATCCGCAGTGCGACTGCAGTTCGCCTGGCACTTCGGGACTCTGGGAATGCTGGCCGCGGCGTTCATGGTTCCTGAACCGCTGGCGCGGGTGGCCGGCGCGGCGCTCGCGGTCTCCAGCACGCTGCTGGCGAGAAACCTGGCGGGAAGCGCGCGCCTCTACCGGGACACCCGGGTGAAGATCGAAGCGCTCAGGAGGCTTGAGAGCCCTGTCGGCCCTCACAGCTGAGAGCGGCCGCGGGCTCGAACCACGCGAGTTTGGACTGCAGCTTCACCACCTCGCCGACGATTACCAGGGTGGGCGGCCTGATTCCCTCGCCTTGCGCCAGCGTCGTGATGTTGGCGAGTGTACCCGTGACCACGCGCTGTTCCGCGGTGGTGCCCTTTTCGACCACCGCGACCGGGGTCGAGGCGGGAAGGCCGTGGGCGATGAGCTTCTCGCACAGCACCGGCAGCGTCTGCAGCCCCATGTAGACGACCACGGTCTGTCTCGGCCGGGCCAGCGCCTCCCAGTCGAGATCCAGGCTTTCATCCTTGCGATGGCCGGTGACCAGCACCAGCGCCTGGGCGTGATCGCGGTGGGTAAGCGGAATGCCGGCACAGGCGCCGATGCCGGCGGCCGCGGTAACGCCGGGAATGACGCGGAACGGGATGCCGTGCTCCGCGAGGTGCTCCACCTCCTCGCCGCCGCGGCCGAACACGAACGGATCACCGCCCTTGAGACGCACCACCCGCCGGCCCGCCCGCGCGAGCCGCACCAGCAGTGCATTGATCTCCGGCTGGGTCAGGGCGTGATTGGCGCAACGCTTGCCGACGTAGATGCGCTCCGCCTGAGGCCGCGCCATCTTCACGATCTCCGGGGACACCAGCGCGTCGTAGACGACGACTTCCGCCGATTCGAGCGCCCGCAACGCCTTGAGGGTCAGAAGTTCCGGGTCGCCGGGACCGCCTCCCACAAGGATCACTTCTCCGTGGCAGCCCGCCTCCGCGCGTTTCTCGCGCGGCGGTATGACGATGACCGATGACCCATCCATTTTCCCTGTTCCTCCACTGGTTGAACCGCCGGGGAAGTGCTGCCAATCTAGGCGTCCGACCCTCGAATTTCTTTGACCCATATCAAAGAAAGGATTTTGCCCGACGGCCATCCTAGGCCCCACGCTGTAACGGCAGGTTTACGTCCCAGTTCCAGTCTCAACAGAGGAGAGGAAAATGAACCACAGCAAGTCGAAGATCGCGGCGGGCATGCTGGCCCTGGCCGCTCTTCCCCTGGTGATCGGCAGCGCCTTCGCGCAGCAGGCATCTCCCCCGCTCAGCGCCGAAGAGAAGGAAAAGGCCAAGAAGATTTACTTCGAGCGCTGCGCGGGTTGCCACGGCGTGCTGCGCAAGGGCGCCACCGGCAAGAACCTGGAGCCCCACTGGACCAAGAAGGCGGCGGACGGCACGACTCAAGAGGGCGGCACCCTCAAGCTGGGCACCAACCGCCTCGAGAAAATCATCTCCCTCGGCACCGAGGGCGGCATGGTGAACTTCGACGACATCCTGACCAAGGAAGAGATCAACCTGATGGCCCGGTACATCCAGAACCAGCCGGATGTGCCGCCCGAGTTCAGCATGCAGGACATGATGGGCACCTGGAAGGTCATGGTGCAGCCGAAGGACCGGCCCACCAAGCAGATGAACAAGTTCAATCTCGCGAACATGTTCTCGGTGACGCTGCGCGACACCGGGGAAGTGGCGCTGATCGACGGCGACACCAAGGAGATCCGCAGCATCGTCAAGACCGGCTACGCGGTGCACATCTCCCGCCTCTCCAAGTCCGGCCGCTACGTGTACGTGATCGGCCGCGACGGGCGTCTCTCCCTCATCGACCTGTGGATGGAGAAGCCCGCGGTGGTGGCCGAAGTCAAGGTCGGCTATGACGCGCGCTCGGTGGACACCTCCAAGTTCAAGGGCTACGAGGACAAGTATGCGGTGGCGGGTTCCTACTGGCCGCCCCAGTACGTGATCATGGAGGGGGACACCCTGAAGCCGCTCAAGATCGTCGGCACCCGCGGCATG
>DASTHR010000336.1:0-3657 GCA_035718105.1 Burkholderiales bacterium | reverse complement strand
ATGCCGCCGATCGAGTTGCCGTGGCCGCCAAGGTACTTGGTCAGCGCGTGCACCACGATGTCGGCACCGTGCTCGAAGGGCCGGCACAGATAGGGCGTGGGAACGGTGTTGTCCACCACCAGCGGCACGCCGTGCTCGTGGGCGACGTCGGCCAGGGCGCCGATGTCCACGACGTTGCCGAAGGGATTGCCGATGGACTCGCAGAACACCAGCTTGGTCTTTCCGTCTATCAGCCTGGCGAAGGCCGCCGGGTTGCGGTGGTCCGCGAAGCGCACCTCGATGCCCCACTGGGGCAGGGTGTGGGCAAACAGGTTGTAGGTGCCGCCGTAGAGGGTGCTGGTGGTGACGACGTTGTCGCCGGCCTCGGCGATGGTGAGGATCGAATAGGTGATGGCCGCCATGCCGGAAGCGAGCGCGAGGCCGCCGATGCCACCCTCCATGGCCGCGACGCGCTTCTCCAGCACGTCGGTGGTGGGGTTCATGATCCGGGTGTAGATGTTGCCCTGAACCTTGAGGTCGAACAGGTCGGCGCCATGCTGCGTGTCGTCGAAGGAGTACGACGTGGTCTGGTAGATGGGCACGGCCACGGCGTGGGTGGTGGGTTCCGGCGTGTAGCCGGCATGGACCGCCAAGGTCTCGATCTTCAATGTTGTCTCCCGGAAGTTGTTGTCGCGGCGGCGTATTATCGCCGACGTCGGGGCGACGTGCCAGCCGCTGCCCGCGCCGGAAGACCCGCTCAGTCAACCGCCGCGGAAGGCCGCTCGGCGGCAACCCGGGCGCGGGCGATGGGCGGGTTCTTGGCGAAATAGCGTTTGATGCCCTGATAGACGGCCTCGGCCATCTTCTCCTGGTAGGCCTCGGTGCGCAGGCGCTTCTCCTCGTCCGGGTTGCTGAGGAAGGCGGTCTCCACCAGGATCGAGGGAATGTCCGGCGCCTTGAGCACGGCGAACCCCGCCTGCTCCACATCGTCCTTGTGCAGGTGGTTGATCTGCCCCAGTTCGGCCAGCACCTGTTTGCCTAGCTTCAGGCTGTCGTTGATCTGCGCGGTCTGCGAGAGGTCGAGCAGCGTCTTCTTGAGATAGGGATCGGCGATGTCCAGGTTGACCCCGCCGATGAGGTCCGCCTCGTTTTCCTTCTTGGCGATCCAGCGCGCCATGGCCGAGGTGGCGCCGCGCTCGGACAGGGCGAATACCGAGGAGCCGCGGGCGGTGGGCTTGATCCAGGCATCGGCGTGGATGGAAACGAACAGGTCGGCCTGGGCGCGGCGCGCCTTTTCCACCCGCACCGCCAGGGGCACGAAGTAGTCGCCTTCGCGGATCATCACCGGCTTCATCGAGGGATCCGCGCCGATCTTTGCCTTGAGCCGGCGGGCGATGGCGAGCGTCACATCCTTTTCCCGCGTGCCGTGGCGGCCGAGCGCGCCCGGATCCTCGCCACCGTGGCCGGGATCGATGGCGATCACCACCTGGCGCACCGGGTCCGGTCTGCCGCCGCGCGGTTTCTCGCCCCCGCGTTTCGGCGCTTCGGCCTTTTCCGCGGGGGCCGCCGCGTCCGGCGCACCCGCCGGCGGCGCCGCGGGCTCGCGGGCACCCGTCTCGCCCGAGATGCGGCCCTCCTGCTGCAGATAAAGTGCCATCAGCGGATCCGCGGGTGCCGCGGGATAGATGTCCACCACCAGCCGGTGGCCGTAGTCGGCGACGGGCTTGAGGGCGAACACCTGCGGAATGACCTCGGTCTTGAGGTCCAGCACCAGGCGCAGGGTCCGGGGATTGGGGCGGCCCAGGCGCAGCATCTTCACGTAGGGGTCGGCGTCCCCCACCTTGGCCGGCAGTTCCTTGATGGCGAGACCGGTCTCCACGTCCTCCAGGTCGATGACCAGGCGGTCGGGATCCTTCACGGTGGTGACGCTGTGGCGGATGGGGGCGTCGGACTCGATGGTGAGGCGGGTGTACTCCTGGGCGGGCCAGAGGCGGGCGGCACTGATGTTCGGACCGGCGAGGGCGGGAAGCGCGCAACACAACCCGAGGACCGCAACCAGCATCCGCGCGCATATCCGCCGGACGCCGCCAGCGCGTCCGCTCAGTCGTGTCTCAAGCGAGCCAGGCACTTCCTGCCGTTCTCCGTCATTGCGGCCACCACAATCCGGCGCCCTTCTTGTTCTATTTCCAGACGTAATTCCAGGTCCGGCGCGGGGAGCAGATCTCCGGCTTTTTCCGGCCACTCCACCAGGCAAACCGATTCGGCGCCAAAGTACTCCCTGAATCCTGCTTCCTCCCATTCTTCCGGGTCGGCGAAGCGATAAAAATCAAAGTGATATAAGTATAAGTTCGAAACCTTGTAAAGTTCAACCAGTGTGTAGGTCGGGCTTTTCACTTTCCCGGCATATCCGAGCCCCCGCAGGATGCCCCGCGCCAGGGTGGTCTTGCCCGCACCGAGGTTGCCGCGAAGATATAGCTTCAGCCCCGGCGCCAGGGCCTGCGCGAGCTTGCCCCCGAATGCCAGCGTCGCGGACTCGCCGTCGAGGAAGCGGGTCAACTCGGCGGCGCTGTGGTTATGATGGCTCGTATGCAATCGGAAGCTTCCGTGGCGCCGGCGCGCGACTGGGCGCGCCTGGCGGGCGATATCAAATCCTGGGGGCGGGCACTCGGCTTTGAGGCCGTGGGCATCGCCGGCACCGAGCTCGCCGAAGCGGAGTCGCGCCTGCTGGACTGGCTGGCGCGGGGCCGTCACGGCGAGATGGATTATATGGCACGCCATGGAACGCTGCGCAGCCGGCCCGCTGCTCTGGTGCCCGGCACGGTGCGGGTCATTTCCGCGCGCATGAACTACCTCCCGGGGGATGCCCGCGACAGCGGCGAGGTGCTCGCCGACGGCGGCCTCGGCTTCGTCTCCCGCTATGCCCTGGGGCGCGACTACCACAAGCTGCTGCGCGCCCGGCTGCAGAAGCTGGCCGCCCGCATCGGGGACGAGGTGGGACCCTTCGGCTACCGGGTGCTGGTGGATAGCGCGCCGGTGATGGAGGTGGAACTGGCTCGGCGCGCCGGGCTGGGCTGGCGCGGCAAGCACACCCTGCTGCTGAACCGCGAGGCCGGATCCTATTTCTTCCTGGGTGAAATCTACACCGACCTGCCGTTGCCGGTGGACGCGGAGCAGCGTGACCATTGCGGCGACTGCGAGCGCTGCATCTCCGCGTGCCCCACGGGGGCCATCGTCGCGCCCTACCAGCTTGACGCCCGGCGCTGCATCTCCTATCTCACCATCGAGCTGCCGGGGTCCATCCCGGAGGAATTGCGCCCGCTGCTGGGCAACCGCATTTACGGTTGCGACGATTGCCAGCTCGCCTGCCCCTGGAACCGCTTCGCCCGCCGCAGCGAGGAAGCCGACTTTCGGGTCCGCAACGGCCTGGATGCGGCGACCCTGGCGGAGCTGTTTGCCTGGAGCGAGGAGGTCTTCAACCGCCGCTTCGAGGGCAGCGCCATCCGCCGCATCGGCCACGAGCGCTGGCTGCGCAACATCGCGGTCGCGCTGGGCAACGCGCCGTCGTCTCCGCCGGTGCTGGAAGCCCTGCACGCCCGCGCCGGCCATCCCTCGGCCCTGGTGCGGGAGCATGTGGCCTGGGCATTGGCGCACCACGGCGCCAGGGCCTGAGCCATCGGG
>DASTHR010000335.1:0-3219 GCA_035718105.1 Burkholderiales bacterium | reverse complement strand
GTAGTTCTCCAGGGGGAACTTGGAGTCCACCGCCACCATGCCGGTGGGCTCCGGGAGCCGCAGCACGCAGTCGGCGCGTGCCCCGTTGGGCAGGGTGTACTGCATCGCCCAGGCCTGGGGCGGCAGGATGTTGCGCACCAGGGCCTCCAGCTGCACCTCGCCGAAGGCGCCGCGGGAGCGCTTGTCCCCCAGCAGCTCCTGCAGCGTGACGACGTTGCTGGTGAGGCCGTCGAGCTTCTTCTGGGCCTCGTCGATGGCGGCCAGCCGCGCCATGACGCTGGTGAAGGTCTCGCTGGTGCGCCTGAAGCCCTCGTCCAGGCGCTCGGCAACGCGCCCGCTGATCTGGTCCAGGCGGCCCTCCACCGCCGCGCGCAGTTCCCCGGAGCTGCGCCCCAGGGCCTCGCCCAGGCGGTCCCCCTGGCGGGTGAGCCCGTCGTGCAGGTCCTTGAGCATGGCGCGGTGCTTCTCCTCCAGCGCCTGCGCCAGCTGCGCGGTCTGCTCCGAGGCGCGCCGCTCCAGGGCCGCGAGTCGCAGCGCCACCCAGAGCGCGAAACCGCCCACCGCGGCGAGCAGGAGCAGGGAGCTGAAGAGTTGTTCGGTCATGACCTGTTTTCGCGGGCAGTATACATCCGCCGGGGGCTCGTCACGTGAGCCTGCGCAGGGCGGCGATGGGCGGATAGTCCAGCACCCGGCGCGTGCCGAGCAGCCCCGCCGCCGCCACCCCCAGGGCACCGGCGGCGATGCCCGCGGGCCAGATCCAGGGGTTGAAGGCGTAGGGCAGCTTCAGCACGAATTCCGCCAGTACCCAGCCCAGGGCGCTGGCCCCGCCGGCGGCGAACAGCCCGGCCATGGCCCCCAGAGTCAGGAACTCCGCCGCCTGCGCCGCCAGCAGCTGGCGCCGGCGTCCCCCGAGAGTGCGCAGGATGGCGGCCTCCCGCAGCCGCTCGTCCTGGGAGGAGACGATGGCGGCATAGAGCACCACCACCCCCGCCGCGAGGGTGAACAGGAACACGAACTCCACCGCCCGGGTCACCTGGTCCATGGTGCGCTGGACCTGCTCCATGATCGCCGTCACGTCCACCACCAGTACGCTGGGGTAGGCCCGCACCAGCTCGTGCAGGACCTGGGCGCGGGCCGGGGGCAGGTAGAAGGCGGTGATGTAGCTCGCCGGGAAGCGCTCCAGCAGCCCCGGGGACGCGATGACGAAGAAGTTCACCCGGAAGGAGTCCCACTCAACCTTGCGCAGGTTTGCCACCTTCGCCTCGAACGCGGTCCCGGCGACGTCGTAGGTGAGAAGGTCGCCGAGCCGGATGCCGAGGGTCTGGGCGATCCCCTCCTCCACCGAAAGCACCGGCGTCCCGCCCCCGCCCGCGGGCCACCACTGGCCGGCGACGATGCGGTTGTCGGACGGCGGGCGCTCCCCCCAGGAAAGGTTGAACTCCCGTTCCACCAGACGTTGTGCCCGGGGATCCGGGTAATCCACCGAGGCCACCGGCCTGCCGTTGATGGCGGTGAGCCGCCCCCGCACCATGGGATGGAGGCTGGGAGCCGCCACCCCCCGGCTCTCCAGGAACCGCCGGATCGGTTGCACCTGGTCGGGCTGGATGTTCACCAGAAACCGGTTCGGCGCCTCGTGGGGCAGCCTCTTCTGCCAGCTCGCCAGCAAGTCGCCCCGCACCACCGTGAGGGTGAGCAGGGCCATCAGTCCCAGACCCAGGGCCACGGCCTGCACCAGGGTGCCGGCGGCGCGCCGCCGCAGGCTGGCGATGCCGTAGCGCCAGGTGACCCCGGAGACACCCTGCGCGAGCCCGAGCGCCCGCAGCGCGAGCCACCCCGCGGCGGCGAACAGCAGCAGCGCCAGCATGAATGCCGCCAGCACATAGGCGCCCAGGGTCAGGTCCGAGGCCCGCCACAGCACCAGCGCCGCCAGCAGCCCGGCCCCGGCGGCGTAGCCCGCGAGGCTGCCGCCGCGCGGCGGGCCCATCTCCCGGCGCAGCACCCGCAGCGTCGGCACGTTGCGCAGATTGAGGATCGGGGGCAGTGCAAAACCCAGCAGCAGCGCCGCCCCCGCCAGCAGCCCGTGAACCACCGGCACCGATGTAGGAGGCGGCAGCTCGGCTCCCACCAGCCCGGCGAGCCAGCGGGCCAGCATCCCCTGCGCGAGATAGCCGAGGGCGCAGCCCGCGGCACTTCCCGCCAGCCCGAGGACGCTCAGGTGCCACAGATGAATCCGCACGATCTGGGACTGGCGCGCCCCCAGGCACCGCATCACGGCGCATCCATCCAGGTGGCGCGCGGCGAAGCGCCGCGCCGCGAGGGCGATCGCCGCCGCCGCCAGCACCACGGCCGCGAGGGCGGCGAGCCCGAGGAACTGGTCCGCCTTCTCCAGCGCGCCCTTCACCTCCGGGCGGGCGTCCCGTACCCCTTCGAGCTTCTCGCCCGAACCGAGCCGCGGACCCGCCCAGCCGCGGAACGCTTCCACCGACTGCGCCTCCCCCGCCAGCAGCAGGCGGTAAGTCACCCGGCTCCCGGGCTGGATCAGCCGGGTCGCGGGCAGCTCGTCCAGGTTCATGAGCACGCGCGGGCCCAGGCTCACGAAGCCCACGCTCTGATCGGGCTCGTCAGTCACGATGGCGCCGACGGTGAGCCGCAACGCGCCCACTTCCAGGGCGTCCCCCACGCCCACGCTAAGCCGCGCCGCGAGCTTGCGGTCCACCCAGGCGCTGCCGGGCGAAGGCCCGCCCCGCGCGACCCGCTCCGGTCCGTCCGGGGCGTTTGCCAACCTGAGTTCGCCGCGCAGCGGGTAGTTCGCCGTCACGGCCTTGACCTCGGCCAGCACCGCCTCGCCGCCCGCGCCCACCATGCTCGGGAAGCGGTGCGAGCGCGCGGTCGCGAGCCCGCGCGCCACGGCCTCCCGCGCCAATGCTTCCGGAATGCCACGGTCCGCCACCACCACCAGGTCAGCGCCCAGCAGCCGGTTGGCCTGCTGCGCCAGCGCCTCCCGCACCCGGTCGGCGAAGAATCCCACCGTGGTCACGCTGCCCGCGGCGACCACCAGCGCCACGGCCAGCACGAACAGCTCTCCGGAACGCCAGTCCCGTCGCAGCATGCGCAGCGCGAGCGCGAGCGGCGCCAACAGGCTCGTCATGCGGCGAGGCGTCCTGCCGCCAGGCGTACCCGGCGGCCGCACCGGGCGGCAAGCTGCTCGTCGTGAGTGAC
>DASTHR010000334.1:0-8314 GCA_035718105.1 Burkholderiales bacterium | reverse complement strand
CGCGCGCAGCGCGTATTCGATGAAGGACGGCGGCAGCATCCCGGTGCACAGCAGGTTGACCACCGCCACGCCAGGGTGCTGCAGCGCCGCCACGTCGGCCGCGCACTCGCAGCCGAACACCAGCACCTTCGCCTCCCCCGAGAGCCGCTCCAAGGCCGCGCTCATGCGTTCGCGGGCCTCACCGATGGTGAATTGCGGCATATCGATGCCGGTTATCAACTCCTCGGCGCTGCGGAATGGCGTCGAGGACGGGCAGGCCCCGGCGCAGATGCCGCAGCTCGCGCACAGGTCGCCCAGGACCAGCGGCTGCCGCGGACCGCGCCGCCCGTCCGAGCGGGGCTGCATCACGATGGCGTTATACGGGCAATCCAGGGCGCAGCGCCCGCAGCCGTTGCAGTTGGCGAGGTCCACCCGGGCCACCGGTTCCGGAACCGGCCGGCGCAGCCGCAGCCAGGGCAGCGCCGAGAGCAGCAGGGTTGCGGCGCCCGCGGCGCCCCAGACCCAGGTCGCGGTCCAGCCGTTGGCCGCCGGCAGGATGCCAAGGTAGAACCAGTCAAAGCGCAGTTCCCCGGGCAGCATCGCCAGGTCCGCCGGCGCGTGGCTCACCACCGGACGCACGAGCGCCAGCGCAATCAGGGTAAGCAGGGTGCCGCCCGCGAGCCAGCGGGGCGGGCTCACCTCCGGCCGGCCAATGCGCTGGACGTGGATCCAGGCGCCCAGCAGCAGGAACAGCGGCACCCCGATGTGGAGAAAGATCGCGAGGGTGAAGAAGCGGTCATTGACGCTCTCGGGATACAGGAAGTTTCGCACCAGGGGCTCGGAGAACAGCGGCAAGGCGTCCAGCCATTCCGCGGTGGCAATGGCAGCGAACTGAGCCAGCCTGTCCCATGCCAGCCAGAAGCCCACGACGCCGGACGCGAAGGCGAGCCAGATCAGCGGCACCCCGCTCACCCAGGAGAACCAGCGCAGGCCGGTGTAGTGTCCTGCGAGGTATTCCTTCAGCAGGTGCAGCAGCATCACGGCGAGGAAGGCGTCGGAGGCGTAGCGGTGCAGGCTGCGCAGCACGCCGCCAACCCAGGGCTGCGCCAGGCTCAGGGCCGCCACCGACTGGTAGGCGTCCTTCACCCCCGTGTCAAAAAAGACATAGAGGTAGATGCCGCTCGCCAGGATCACCCAGAAGAACAGGAAGCTCAGCGCGCCGAGATGGCGCAGCGGGTTGTTGGCGGAGCCGAACGCCCGGTCGAACAGGGATTCCAGCGCCTGGAAGGCCCGGAATCCGAGGCCTGCCGGGGGCGCGGATGTCGGCGGGGACTGGCGGGCGACGTGCATGGGGGCATGCTACCCGGCGCGAACGGGTTCCCGATTGATGTCCATCAACGGGAAGCAACCCGAAGCGTTACTGCCGGAACAGGAAGCCTCCCCGGTCCAAATGGAAATCCACCACCAGCGCGCTGCCGGGCTTGAGTTCCAGGACTGCTTCCTTGCTGTGATTGAATTCGCCGGAAGGCTGGTCGGAGAGCCGGGCCAGAACCTTGTGCTGGCCCGCGGTCACCGGAAAGCGCCGGTACACGGTTGAAGCCAGGTCCTTCTTCAGGCCGCCGGGCGGCACCACCGCCTGGAACACCTCCTTGCCGTCGAGTTCCAGCGCCACCTTCACCGGGGCTCGCTCCCGCGGGCAGTCCTGGGCCGCGCGCATGTTGGGCGCAAGCTTCGCCAGTTCCTCGGCGCTGCGCTGGCGGCATTCCACCATGCGCTGCCCCGGGTGACTGAAGGAGAGTCGCACCAGCGCCTGATCCGGGGGCACGTTGGTGTAGACGGGGTAAGTCGAGAAATAGCCGATGATCGCCATCAGCGGCACGTAGAGCAGTCCCTGGGCGAGATAGCGAATGGCTGTCATGGGGCGCCGCCTCCCAGCTTCACCATTTCCGCGCCATCAGCCTTGAACTTGACGTGGGGCGATAGCTTGAAGGCATCCGAGAAGCAGTCATCGGGCGACAATCCCTTGGCCACGAAGGCCGGGTGCGCCGCCTCCACCATCTTCACCGAGCCGCAGGCATAGATCTGGTGCCCCGCCAGGTCCGGGAAGTCCTGAAGGATCGCCTCGTGGACCAGGCCGGTGCGCCCGCTCCAGTCGTCCTCCGGCCGCGGGTCGGAGAGCACCGGCACGAACTTGAAGTTGTCGTGCTCGCGCTCCCACTGCCGGGGCAGATCCGGGAGGTAGAGGTCCTTCAGGCCGCGCACGCCCCAGTAAAGGATCATGCGGCGCTTCAACCCCGTGTGGAAGGCGTGTTCCACCATGCTCTTGACCGGCGCAAAGCCGGTGGCGCCGGCGACGAAGATGATGGGCTTTTCCGAGTCCTCCCGCAGGAAGAAGGCGCCCAGCGGTCCCTCGAAGCGCACCGTGTCGCCCTCCTTCATCTGCGTGAACACATGGGTCGTGAATTTCCCGCCCTTGATCCAGCGCACCTGCAGTTCGATGAGGTCCCCCGCGGCATGGGGCGCGCTGGCGAAGGAGAACGCCCTCTTGTCGCCCTCGGGCAGCAGTATGTTGATGTACTGGCCGGCGTAGAAGCTGATCTTCTCGCCCTTCTGCGGCCGCAGGAAGATCTGCATCACGTCGTCGGTGAGCCGTTCCATGCGCGCCACGGTGGCGCTGTGCACCCGGGCCGGCACCCCCCCGGGCGCCTCCTTCGGCTCGTACTCGATCTCCAGGTCCGAGAGCGGCGTACAGACGCAGAACAGCGCCCGGCCCGCGCGCCGCTCGTCGTCGGAGAGCACGCTCTTCTGGTAGATGCCCGGGTCCACCTGTCCATACACCACGTTGCCCTTGCACATGCCGCAGCCGCCGTTGCGGCAGTCGAAGGGCATGGGCACGTTCTCCCGCAGGCAGGCATCGAGCACCGTCTCCCCTTCCCGCACCGGGATGATGCGGTTATCCGGGTGAACCATGATGTGGTAGCCCTCCTTCGGACCGAGCCGCTTCTTCGGCGGCAGCCAGGGCAGCGCCAGGAACAGCGCGGTGCCCGCCCCCACCAGGGCCCACACCTGGCCCGGAGACCAGGCGTAGATCAGCGGATAGGTGGCGAGGTAGAACCAGTCGAACTCCAGGGTGGTCACGGCCTGCGAGAGGTCCGCGGGCCCCTGGCTCAGGGCGGGCTTCAGCAGGGACAGCGCAACCAGCGCCACGGTCAGGGTGAGCGCGATGGGGCGCGGCGGATTGGTGCGGGCCTGAGGCACCCGCTGGACGTGCACCCAGAGCAGGAACAGCACCGCCAGCGGGATGCCGATATGGATGAAGGACAGCAGCGAGAACAGGCGGTCGTTTACGCTGTCGGGGAAGATGAAGTTGCGCACCAGGGTGCCGCCGAACATGGGCAGCCAGTCGAACCACTCGGCGGTGGCGATCACGGTGAACTGGGCCAGCTTGTCCCAAGGCAGCATGTAGCCGTTGATCCCCGAGGCGTAAACGAGCCACAGCACTACCACGCCCGTGACCCAGGAGAACCAGCGGAAGCTGCGGTAGCGGTCGAAGAAGAAATGGCGCATCAGGTGCAGCAGCATGGTGAACACCATGCCGTCGGAGGCGTAGCGGTGCAGGCTGCGCATCACGCCGCCGATGTAGCGCTGGCCGTGGGTGATGTCCTCCACCGACTGAAAGGCGTCCTTCACCCCGGTGTCGAAGAAGACGTAGAGGTAGAGTCCGCTCGCCACCACGATCCAGAACAGGAAATAGCTGATGGGGCCCAGGTAGTACAGCGGATTCAGTTTGTCGCCGAAAGCGGCATTGAACACCGCCTCCACTTTCTGAAACACCCACTGGCCGCCGGCGTGAATCAGCTTCAGCATCCGCGCTCTCCCGGTGTGCCACGCCGCCAGCGGAGGTGCGGGCCGGGGGGCGGCAACAAATGAATATCAGGGAATGCTACTTTTGAGGACGGCGCGCGTAATTGATTCGCATCAAGCGCCGCGGCAGCGGTCAGGCGCTCTGGCCCTTGTGGCGCCGGCGTCGCCCGCTGAGCAGGTACCAGGCGGTGCCGCCCAAGGCCACAACCCCGGCGAGGATTTCAAGGAAAATGCCGTAGTTGACCTTGTACTTGCCCGACGCCGGGTCATAGACGGTGCAGAGGATGCGCACCTTCTCCACCAGGCCAGCCAGCGTCGGGTTGGGATCGGGCGCGCCGGTGATGAGATCCTTGAGCGGCCCGACGAAGGCGGGCGCCTCGAAAGATTCGCCGTAGATCTGGCGATACACCCGCCCCTGCTGGTCCAGGATGGTCACCTGGATCACGTGGTCGAAGCCTCCCGGGTTCGCCACGTAGCTGAAGCCGAAGGCGCGAGCGAGCTCGTCCACCGATCCCGCATCGGGGCTGAGGAACTCCCAGTTGGCGATATCGATGCCCTGCTTCTTCGCGAAGGTCTTCATCGCCACGGGCGTGTCGAAGGGCAGGTTGAAGCCGATGGTGACGACGTTGAAGCTGTCGCGCCCCAGAGCATCCTGCGCGTCCTTCACCACGCCCTTCAGGAACTGGGTGGTAGCGGGGCACACCTGGAAGCAGCCGGTGTACACGAAATTGACCACCAGCGGCTTGCCGTGGAATGACGCAAGCTCCACCCGCCGGCCCTCGCGGTCGGCGAAGGCGAAATTGGGAACCTGTCGGCCCATCACCGACTGGCTGACGCGCAGCGCCTCCTGGGCATCGAGGGACTGCGCTGCGGCGGGAACCGCCCACGCCAACAGCCCGATCAGGACTGCGGCGCGTGCGAGCAAGTCGGCCATGGGACGGATCACCGCAGCGCGGCGTCCACCATGGCGGCGGTGAGCAGCAGTCCGAGCTGCGCCAGGGAGGCGAAGAAGCAGCCCAACGCGGTCTTGCGGCTGGGGGCCTTCACCAATTCCCAGTTCTTCTTCAGGAACCAGGCGCCGCCGACCACGGCGCCGGCGAGGTAGATCCAGCCCAGGCTGAAGGCCGCCGGCGCCAGCGAGAGCGCTACCAGCAGCACCGTGTTGGCGAGGATGACTTTGGCGCAGGGGCCGTCGCCGATCACCACCGGCAGCATGGGCACCCCCGCCGCGCGGTAGTCGTGGTGGTTGGCGATGGCGAGGCTCCAGAAGTGCGAGGGCGTCCACAGGAACAGCACCCCCGCCAGCAGGATCGCCTCCGGGGAGAGCCCCGGCGCCACCGCCGCCGCCCCCGCCAGCACCGCGAAGCTGCCCGCCAGGCCGCCGATCACGATGTTGAGCCAAGTGCGGCGCTTCAACAACACCGTATAGACGATGGCGTAGAAAAAGGCCCCGAGAAACACGTACAACGCGGATTCCCAGTTCACCGCCAGCGCCGCGGCCAGCACCGACCCCGCCACCATGGCACCGATCAGCCACAGCCAGGCCGGCTTGTGCTCCAGGCTGCCGGTGACGAACGGCCGGCGCCGGGTGCGCTCCATGCGGGTGTCCAGGTCGCGCTCGTAATACTGGTTGAAGGCGCCCGCGGCGGCGGAGGACACCAGCACCGCCAGCGCCAGCAGGGCCACCTGCCAGGCGGAGGGCCCGGCGCCCGGTGTGACCGCCACGCCCGCCAGGGCGGTAAAGGCGATCACCACCCCGATGCGGAGCTTGAACAGGTTGACGAACTGTTTCACGGATGCATTCATGCTCGGTCCTCGTTTGGCCGGCGCCTCGCGGCGCCGGCATTCATGCAAGGCGCGCCCCGGATCAGCTCAGCGGCCAGACCGTGGACAGGTACTTCCAGTTCACGAAGTAGTACAGGATGAAGGACACCAGCAGCACCATGGCGAGCACGAAGGTGCCCGGCGCCACCATGCCCCATGCCCCGATGTTGGCATGGCCGTGCCCGCCGCCCTGGCCCTGCAGCGATGCCGCCACCGGAACGGGAATGGCTGCCCGCCCCTGCTTGGCCGTCATGTGGGCGAATCCCGGGGTCTCGATCTTCTTGCCCAGGAACACCGACCACACCACGATCAGCAGGTAGGCGCCGCCGCCGATGATCGCGACCAGGCCGCTGATGGCGAACAGGCCGACCATCAGGTAGGCGGTGCCCGGCCACTCCCAGGGCATCAGGTTCCCGGCCATGGTCATGTCCCAGTGCCGGCGCGGAACACCCAGGGTGCCCGCGCCCATCATGAACAGCGAGAAGGCGCTCATGCCCAGGCCGAACAGGTAGGGCTGCCACTGGGCCAGCTTCGGAAACGCCAGCTGGCGCCGGAACAGTGTCGGGATCAGGAAGTAGGTGAGCCCCATGAAGGCGAGGGTCGTGCCCACCACCACCGTGGCGTGGAAGTGCCCCGGCACGTAGAAGGTGTTGTGCATGATCAGGTTCAGCTGCTCGGTGCCCAGCACCACGCCGGAAATGCCGCCCAGGAAGCCGAAACCCACCAGGGAGATGAACATCGCGGAGAACGCCGGGTTGCCCCAGGGCGCCTTGCGCAGCCACTCGAACAGGCCCTTGTTGAAGCCCTTCTCCCGCTGCGCCACCTCGATCGCGCCCGGCACCGTCAGGCCATGCACCAGGGAGGCCAGCACCGCCAGGTACATGGCGTAGCTGGTGTTGAAGATCTTCCAGTTGGAGGTGAGCCCCGGATCCGCCAGCAGGTGGTGCGCCGAGGCGAGCTGCAGGAAGAAGATGTAAAGCAGGAAAGCGGTACGGCTCACCTTCTCGTTCATGGGTTTGGCGCCGAACACGATGGCGGCGATGGCGTACCACACCGAAACGTGCGCCGAAACGTTGATCTGCTGCGAGGAGTGCCCGAAGCCCCACCACACCGTGCGGTACATCAGCGAGTCGATATGATCCACCAGCCCCATGGACCAGAGCATGGTGGGAATCAGGATGATGGCGCCGGTGGCGATGGTGAAGACCGCGATGATGGCCGCCGTGATGCCACCGAAGGTGACCAGGGGCACCGAGCCGTTGTAGGTCTTCTCGGCCTTCGCCACCACCAGGGTGCCGAAGAACACGAAGCAGCCGATCAGCGCCCCCACCGCGAACAGGATCAGGCCCAGGTAGAACGTGGGGTGGGCCCCCATGGGCGCGTAGGAGGTGAACATCACGCTGGAGTCGCCGCGGATGAACACCGAGTAGTTGTTCACCAGCGCCCCCGCCACCATCAGCCAGAAGCCGGCCCAGGCCCACCCCGGCGTCGCCAGCCGGCAGCGCAGCAGCACCGTGGAGACGAAATAGAGAATCGCGATCTCGAAGAAGATGATCCAGAACACGAGCATGTTCAGCCCGTGGCCTGTGAGCGTCATGTAGAAGGCGTCCGCCGGCAGCAGGTGGACCGTGGGCCAGCGCGTGAGCGTGACCAGCAGCGCCAGGAGGCCGCCCACCAGCAGCGAGACCACCGCCGCGACGGCATTCCAGCGCATGAGCTTCTCGGCCGGCTCGTGGTACAGGAGACCGGTGCTCGGGCAGGTGCGGAAATTTCTGTTCACAGCCATGTTCGGTCCCCCTTATTTCACCACGTAGAGCTTGCTGCTCATGGTGTGGTGATTGATGCCGCAGTACTCGTTGCACACGATGCCGTAGGTGCCGGCCGCGGTGGGCGTGATGGTCAGCACGTGCTCGTACCCGGGGTGCACCTGGATGTTGATGTTCTCGGGCTGCAGCGAAAATCCGTGCAGCCAGTCCATGGACATGAGGTGCAGGCGGTAGCTCTTGCCGGCCTCGAGTTCGAGGATCGGGTACCAGGACCAGAGCCGCGCCACCAGGTAGACGTCGGCGCCGGCGGGCGGATGAATGACCGGGATCTTCTGTTCGGTTTCCTCCCGGACCTTGTACTTGGCGATGCCGTCCTCGGCCTTCTTCATGAACATCTCGGGCGTGCTGCGGTAGGCTTCGTTGGACAGGTTCTGCTTACCGAACACATGCCAGTACGGCATCATGAAGAACATGACCAGACACCAGATGAAGGCGAGGATGATCCAGATGCCTTCCACCCGGTCGATGGGGGTCTTCCACCAGATTCGCTGCTGCGGGGGCTGGATTGCGCTCATTGCGTTGTCTCCGTTGGGCTGTTACTTGGCGATGGGCACGCTCAGGATTTCCATCACCCCCCACACGACGTACAGCACCATGGGGCTGGCGATGCCGATGAAGAGCAGCGCGAACGGGTTGTCCAGCAGTTGCTGCATGGCGGGGACCGGCTCTTCGGTCACGTCTTCAGGGTCTTGGCTTTGTTGCGGTTCAGCCATGGTTTCTCTCCCTCGGGCGAATAGGTTGGCGACACTGGGAAAACTGCTGGCGCTACTTTAGGAATTCAGTGCCCTCCGTGACCTTGATTCAAATCAAGGAATGCCAGC
>DASTHR010000333.1:0-5427 GCA_035718105.1 Burkholderiales bacterium | reverse complement strand
GGGACTGCAGCCCTTCGTCACCCCCCGGGCCCTGGAGACTTCCGAGATTCCCGGCATCGTGGAGCAATATCGCGCGGCGGCGAGGAACGCCCTGGCGGCGGGTTTCGACGGCGTGGAGGTGCACGGCGCCAACGGCTACCTGCTGGACCAGTTCCTGCGCGACGGCACCAACCAGCGCCGCGACGCCTACGGCGGCCCGGTGGCGAACCGGGCGCGGCTGCTGCTGGAGGTGACGCAGGCGGTGGCCGAGGTGTGGGGGGCGGACCGCGTGGGCGTGCGCATCTCGCCGGTGAACTCGTTCAACGACATGAGCGACTCCGATCCCCAGCGCACGTTCGAGTACGCGGCCCGGTCCCTCGGCGCGCTGGGTCTGGCCTACCTGCACGTGGTGCAGGGACTCATCGGCGAGCAGGGCTACCAGGCGGTGCCCTTCGACTTCCGGGGGCTGCGCGCGGCGTTCGGCGGCGCCTACATGGCCAACGGCGGCTTCGACGGCTTGACGGCCATGGCGGCCATCGAGTCCGGCGACGCGGACTTCGTTGCCTTCGGCGTGCCCTTCATCGCCAATCCGGACCTGGTGGAGCGGGTGCGCCGCGGCGGGCCCTTCAACGCGCCGGACGTGGCGCGCTTCTACGGCGGCGATCACACCGGCTACACCGACTACCCTTCCCTGGAGGGCGCGGCCGCCCCGAAGGGCAAGGACTCCAAGGCGCCGCAGTTCACCGCCGCCCTGAAGAAGCTGCCGGGGGTGTCCCACCTCGCGGCCATCGAGCTGCGGGACGCGCAGGGCCATGTGGTGGCGGTGATCGAGAACAAGCCCGGCTCCCAGGGCTCGGTGGCGGTATACAACCACCTGGGCCAGACCTTCGGCGCCATCACCCCGGAGGCGGCGAGGAAGGGCCTGGAGATCTACGCCGAGCACACCGCGGATGCGCGCCAGAACCCCGGCAAGCACCCCAACATCGACCGCCTGATCCAGCTCGCCGAGTCCGGGCAGACCCTGCGGGTGAAGCACGTGTTCGCGAAAGTGGAGTAGGGGGCCGTCGAAGGACTCCTTCCCGGAGCCCCTCAGTCCTCGCCTTCGCCGACGAAGGGGTTGGTGCGCCGCTCGTGGCCCATGGTGGAAACGGGGCCGTGGCCGGGGATGAACTTCACGTCGTCGCCCAGGGAGAACAGCTGCTCGCGGATGGAGCGCAGCAGGGTGTCGTAGTCGCCGCGGGGAAAATCGGTGCGGCCGATGGACCCCTGGAACAGCACGTCGCCGACGATGGCCAGCCGCGAGGGCGCATGATAGAAGATCACGTGCCCCGGGGTATGGCCGGGGCAGTGGCGCACTTCCAGCTCTAGCTTGCCGACGCTCACGCTGTCGCCCTGGTGCAGCCAGCGGTCGGGCGTGAAGGCCTTGGCCGGAGGAAAGCCGAACATCATGCTCTGCTGCGGCAGGCCCTGGATCCAGAACAGGTCCTCCTCGTGGGGGCCTTCGATGGGCACTCCGAGCCGCTCCGCCAGTTCGCCGGTGCCGCCCGCGTGGTCGATGTGGGCGTGGGTAAGCAGGATCTTCTCGATGGCGACGCCGCTGCGTTTCGCTTCGTCGAGGATGCGGTCCAGTTCGCCGCCGGGGTCCACCACCGCCCCCTTCATGGTCTCCTCGCACCAGAGCAGGGTGCAGTTCTGCTGGAACGGCGTGACCGGGATGATCTTGGCTTTCATCATTTCGAGAAGGGAAACTCGTGCTCGACGCGGAACGCGTCGTCGGGCGGATCATGCCGCCAGATCAGGCTTGCCGCAACCGCCTCGAAGGTGATCGGCTGCCACGCCGCCTGAAGTTCGCCGCGCAGCGCTTCCAGCTCGCCGCGCCCGGTCTGGCCCACGCTCAGGTGCGGCTCGAAGGGCAGTTTCGGCGACGACGCGGCCTCGGGGAAGGCGCGGGCCAGGGCCGCGAACAGGCCAAGCAACGGGTCCACCGGCTCCGGCGCCAGCCAGAGGGTGCAGCGGCGGCCGCGGTGGCGGAAGCCGCGGAACTCCCTGAGCGTCACCTTGAACGGCGCAATTCCGGCGCAGGCCCGCTCCAGCAGGGGCATGGCCTCCGGGAAGGCTTCCCGCGGCAGGAAGGGATAGAGCAGGGTGAGGTGAGGCATCCAGCGCCGGAACTGCCGGTCGTGCTTGCTGCGGATGGCCTGGATCGGCTCCCAGGTCTCCCGCGGCGGGATCAGCACCACCGCGCTGTGATGGGTGAGCCCGGTCACAGCGCCGCGGGCCTTTGCGCCACCAAGGTGCAGAAACGCTTCAGCTTGCCCCCGGGGGCCGCGAATTCCTCCTCCTGCCAGCAGGCAATGTCCCACCCCGCGAAGGCCCGCTTCAGTTCCTCCGGGTCGAACAGGTGGTGGTGCCCCGGATCGAACATGTCCATGAAGGTGGTGCCGCCCGCCAGCACGTTGATGACGGCCTTTCCACTGGGCGTCACGTGGTTGCGGATGTCCTCCAGCAGGGCCAGCGCCCGTTCCCGCGAAAAGAACATGAGCAGGCCGATGGCGACGATGGTGTCGTAGTCCCGGTCTATGCTCCAGGACTCCAGGTCGGCGACGAAGGCGCTGAGGGAAAGCCGTTCGCCCAGGGCCGTCTGCTGGGTGTGGGCAACTCCCGTCGCGCTGCCGTCCACGGCGGTGACGTTGCAGCCCCGGCGTGCCGCCTCGATGGCGAAATTGCCAAGGCCGCAGCCCAGGTCCAGGACCCGCCCCCGGGCGTGCTCCAGGGCCAGGCGCTCGAAGGGATTTAGGGCGAAGTCCTGCTCGCCGACCTGGCGCTGGAACTGCTTCTCGAAGAAGCCGACGGAGTGCGGTGCGCGGGCCATGCGGCAGTCTATACCTTCATACCCCATACCGCATAAACGGGATCGGAGAGCGGCGTCGTGGCGGCGTACTTGTCGTCGCCGGGGCGCAGCAGACCCCGCACCGACTCGGTGCCGAGGGTTGTGTAGCCGCCCGCGCGGCGAAAATGCGCCAGCACCAGCCCCATGAGCTCGAAGGGGTGCAGCTCGGTCCAGAGGCGCACCACCTTGGGGGGGAACCAGCGCTCGGAGAAGGTGAGCACGAAGGGGGCGCCGGACCTGAGCACCCGCGCGACTTCCCGGAACACCTCCACCGGACGAACCAGATACTCCACGGACACCGTGCACACCGCGAGGTCGAACGCGGCATCGCCGAAGGGCAGGGAAGGATCGCGATTGAGGTCGCGCACCACGCGCTCGGAAAGGAGCGGATTGCGCGCCAGTTCTTCTTGGTTCATGCCCAGCCCGGCGACCTGCAGGCCCTGGTCCGCGGGCAGGTGTGAGGTCCAGCTCGACATCAGGTCCAGCACGCGCATCCCCGGCCGCAGGAAGCGGGCGTAGAGATCGCGCACCTGCCCGAGGGCGGTACGGTCCAGGTGGTCCACCAGGCGCGGGGCCTGGTAGAAGACCGACTCCTCGCTCTCGTCGCTGCGCGCCCAAGGGGCGCCGGACATGAAGTCGGTCTCCCGGTGCGCCATCGCGGCCTGCAGCCCCGGACCGCCGCTGGCCGCCTCCTCGACGATGTCGGCGCAGCGCCCGCCGCGGTCCTCCCGGACCGGGTCGAGACCGAGGAGCCTTGCTTCGACCCGCAGCGGATACTGCGCGAGCGGGTGGTTGAAGTCCACGACCAGCTCGTCCCCCCGGGCATCGAGCAGCCGGCAGGGACGTCGGTCCTGGGGGAAGTTGTCCGCCACGCCCTCCACCAGGCCCCGCGGGTAGAAGCGGCCGACCCCGAGATGGATCTCGCCGCCCCCGCCGAGCCGGGTGCGGAACTGCTGGCGCCGGATCACATGGATCTGATCGCGGCGTTGGGGCGGTAGCAATTCCCCTGGGCGGAAACTTTCCCGTGCCCAGGCGCCGACGCCGTCTCGCTGAAGCGGATCGGCAAGGCTGCCGGGGAAGATGTCGCGCTCGAAGTTGACGCGGGTCAGAAACAACCGATCGGTGTGGGTCGCGTCGGAGCTCTCCCATCCCAGTGCGACCTCGATGCTGGCCTGCGCGTGTTTTTCCATGGCACTTTCCTAGACAGGGACATTGGGACGCGGTTCCTTAACCCCGTTTTCGGCTGATCACCGTTTACAGGGGTGCAGTTCCAACAACCGCAAGGAGAAGAAGATGAAAACCGCACTCATGAACCTGACCGCTCTGGTCCTGCTCGCCGCCGGCAACGCCCTCGCCGCGGGCAGCCTGGTGGATGTCACCGTGTACGACCGTGCCGAGGGGCAGACCCTTCCCGTGCATTACCACCGCGGCAAGTACTACGTCGCGGGCAAACCCGGCAATGAGTACCAGGTGGTGATCCGCAACCGCAGTGGCGAGGACGTCCTGGCGGTGCTTTCGGTGGACGGCGTGAACGCCGTCACCGGCGAGACGGCCAGCACCCGGCAGAGCGGCTACGTGATCGGACCCTGGGGATCGATGGAGGTGAAGGGCTGGCGCAAGAGCCTGGAGCGCACCGCCGCGTTCTACTTCACTGCTCTGCCGGACTCCTACGCCGCCCGCACCGGGCGCCCCGACGACGTGGGCGTGATCGGTGTCGCGGTGTTCCGCAGGAAACCTGCGCCGCCGCCCGAGCGGTTGTCCCGGGACTGGAGCCAGCTGGGTTCCGCCGAAGCTCCCGCCTCCGCGGCGGCTCCCCGGGCGAAGGTGGAAGAGAAACTCGGCACCGGCCACGGCCGCAACGAGCATTCTCCCGCGCGCTACGTGGATTTCGAGCGCGAGTCCTCGACGCCCAACGAGACCGTTGTCCTCTACTATGACAGCCGGCCCAACCTGGTGGCGCAGGGGGTGATCCGGGAGCCGCGCCCGTTGCGCGACCCGCGGCCCTTCCCCGCGGGCTTCGTGCCGGACCCGCCGCGCTGATCGCCGCCAGGGTACGCTGTTACACTGTCGCGGTCATGGACCGCGAACCCGCCGACGAGGCGCTGATGCTGCGTTACCGGGACGGCGACGCCGGGGCGTTCGAGGCACTGTACGGGCGCCACCGCGGCCCGCTGTTCCGCTACTTCCTGCGCCAGTGGCGGGACCGGTCCGGGGCCGAGGAAATGTTCCAGGACGTGTGGACCGGCGTCATCCGCTCCCGCGCCCGCTACCGGCCGTCGGCGAAGTTCACCACCTGGCTGTATCGCATGGCCCACAACCGCCTCATGGACGAGTATCGCCGCCGTGGCGGAGCGCAGCCGCTTTCCTTCGACGATCCCGATGGCGGGGTGCCGGACCCGCCGGCGCCCCTTGCGGCGGATCCGGCGCGGCAGGCGGAGAACCGGGAGCAGGCGGCGTTGCTGCGGACGGCGCTGGAGGCGCTGCCCGAGGCTCAGCGCGAGGCTTTCCTGCTGCACGAGGAGGGCGGCCTCAGCCTTGAGGAGATCGCCGCGGCCACC
>DASTHR010000332.1:0-16074 GCA_035718105.1 Burkholderiales bacterium | reverse complement strand
GAGGCCCAGTTCCAGCTCGGCAACATGTACGTTTACGGCTTCGGCATTCCCAAGACCGAGCAGGATCCCGATCTCCAGGGCGTGCAGTGGTACTTCAAGGCCGCCCTGCAGGGGCACGCCGAGGCCCAGTACAACCTCGGGCTCATGTTCCTCGCCGGCAAGGGCGTGCAACAGAGTCAGGAGGAAGGGGTGAAATGGATCACCCGCGCCGCCGAGGGCGGCAGCCCCGGCGCGCAGTCGTTCCTGGGCGGCTACAAGTAAGTTCGAAAGCCGTTTCCCCGCGCCGCAAGGGTCCGGCGCCTTCTCATCTGATGCCCGCCCGCTCCCCCCGGGCCAGCGCCTCCAGGGAGCGGATCATGTCCGGGCCGTCCCATTCCCTCTCGCCGACGAGCCGCGCCGCCAGGCGGCCGTCGGGGGCAACGACGAAGGTCTCGGGAAAGCCCACCACCCGCAGCACCCCGTTCGCCAGTCCCATCTCCGGGTCCACATACTGAGGGAAGCTGATGCGGTGGGCCAGCAGAAACTCGCGCACCAGGTTCAGGTCGCGATCCACGGTCAGACCCGCCACCATTACGCCTTTCCCCTGCACGGCGTCGCTGAGGCGTTGCAGCGCCGGCATTTCGCGCCGGCAGGGCGGGCACCAGGTGGCCCAGGCGTTGAGCACCAGAACCCGCCCCCGCAGGGAACGCATTTCCAGGTAGCTGCCATCGAGCCCGGTGAGCCTCAGGTCCGGCAACACCTCCCCGGGCCGCGGTCCCGCCCGGTCGTCGCCGCAGCCCGCTGCGGCGAGCGCCAGCGCGGCGAGGAATGCCCGGCGGCCGGGCCGGAATCGGGTGGGGCAAAAATCGGGAGATCGCATGATCCGGGCACCCCATGGGTGGCGCCCGGATTATAACGGCTCAGGCCACGGGTGCGGCGAAGTCCCGCATCAGATGCAGGGCGATGTAGCCGGCGAGCGTGGCACCGAAGCCGAGGATGCTGCCCCACGCCAGTCGCTCGCCCGCGGGGGGACGGCGGAACAGCACCCAGGACAGGAATCCGTAGACCCCCAGCACCAGCGCAACCCACACGGCGCCGCCGAAACCTTGCCCGCTGTCCAGCCACCGACCCACGAGCATGAGGCCGGCCACCGCGAACACCGGCAGCCCCACCGAAAGGGCCGCCACCATCATCTCGTAGAGCCACCAGCGTTCGGTCACGCGGCGCGTTGCGTTATCCTGCGACTCCCAGTCCCGGAACAGCAGGTAAAGCACCCCGAGGCCGGCCGCGAGCAGGAAGGCGCCATAGCCGATGAACTGGGCGAGGACGAAGGCCTGGCCCCAATAGGCGGCAAGCCCCGAGAACACCGCCAGGCCGCTGCCCGCCGTGCTGCCGTTGATGAGCCAGATCTCCGTCACCACGCCGCACATGATGACCGGCATCACGAACGCGCCGACGGGCTGGATCCGGAACATCCGCTCCACCGCCAGCCAGGCAAGGGTCGCAAGGGCCACCCACAGCGCGACCGCTTCATATTCCGCGGAATCCACGCCCCCGACCACCCGGCCCGAAAGATCGAGGGAGAACATGCGCACCGCCACGTCCACCAGCAATCCCAGGGCACCCACCGCGGCGAAACCCGACGCGAACAGCCCCAACCGGCGACTCTCCAGCCACAGGTTGGCGACATACAGTGCGGTGGAAACCGCCAGCAGGGTATTGGCGGCGGTGGCCATGCGGTAAGTGCCGGGCAGGCTGCTGCCGGTGCCCAGCAGCGCCGCGACATCGCGAAAATAGAAAGGCATCCCCCCCGCCCAGAGCATGCCCAGCAGCAGCAGGCTCAGGAAGGCGCCGAAGGGAAAAACCCTGCGCGACGGCGTGCTCATGACGATGGAAGCCCCGTTCCCCGGCCTTGTGATGACCGGTGGAGATATACCTACGGGCAAGCACAGCAATTTCGGTGCCAGAGCGGGCGGCGCCCGTAAGTCGCGGTGGAAAACCGAGCGGCGGGAGGGGAAAACGCCGAAACCCGCAAATCCCTTGGTTATTTGTGGATTTGCGGAATCATTACCGGGAATTTTTTCCGGAAATCGGGAACGCCGATTCGGATAAATGGGAAAACCCGGGCGCCGGGATTCGCCGGCGCGCGCGACGGGGAACGCTCAGGGCACGACCGTGTCGATCACGATCTGGATGTTGCTGCTGCCGACCTTGATCGGCGGGCTGAAGCCCTCGAGATCGCCGCTCTGGGGAATGGCATTCCCGGACTTGGACACCCGGGCGCCCACCACCACCTGCTGGAATCCGGAGAGCTTCATTGACGGGTTCATGGCGCTGGAATCGTCCAGCTTGAAGCTCGCGGGCAGCGCCCCGGCAGTGAGGCGAGCGATGGCGATGGGCATCTTGGTGCCCTGGGCCGGCCGGGCGAAGATGAACAGCGTGTCGCCCGGACCCACCTTGTCCTTCAGGCCGGGCGACAGGGTCACCTTGCCGCTGACATTGGCGCCCGCCGTCGCGGGGGATGCCGCGCTTGCCGCGGCGGCCTGGGCCGCCTCGCGCGGCGCTCCGCCGGCCAGCGCCTTCGCCTCGGCCACGCCCGCCGCCACCGACCGGTAGCTCTCGGAACCCGGTTGCAGAAGGTTCTGCAGCCGCTCCCAGTAAACCACCGCCTGGGCGTAGTCCTTTGCCTCGAACGCGGCGCTGCCCGCGAGCGCAAGCGACTTGGGATGGTTCGGGTCGGCCTTAAGCGCCTGCTGGATGAGGTTGACCGGCGCCCCCGCGAGCTTGCGGCCCTGCGCCATGGCCAGGACATCGGCATAATCGGCGAGGATCTCCGGGTTGTTGGGCATCAGCTCGTTGAGCCGTCCATAGGCCCGCGTCGCCTCCTGGTAGCGCCCCGTGGCGGTGAGCGAGCGCGCCAGCATGGCCCAGCCCTCGGCATCATTGGGATTCTGCTCCAGCCGCGCCGCCAGCGCCTGGATCATGCCCTGGATCTGCTCGGCGCTCATGCCTCCGCCGGGCCCGCCGTGGCCCGCGGCCTGGGCGGGCGGCTGACCCGCCATGGTGATGGCCTCAGGATTGCCCAGTCGCATGTAAAGGCCCGCGACCAGGAGCGGCACCGCAACGCCCACGACGATGCCGGCATAGCGGCCCGAAGCGGGCGCCGGGGCAGCCTGTGCCGGGCCCTGCTCGGCGGCCATGTCCTCCAGCAGGCGGCGCTCCAGTTCCTCCCGCGCGACCCGGTGCTGGTCCGGGGAGATCAGGCCGTTCTGCAGGTCGCGGTCGAGCTCCTCCATCCCGTCGCGGTAAACCGACACCGTGAGATCCCCGCGCGCGGGCTTTTTCCCGCCACCGCCGCCGCGCTGGAACAGCGGCGGCAGCACGAACAGCAGAGCGCCGGCCACGAACAGCGCGGCCACGATCCAGAACGTTGTCATCACTTGCCTCCCCCGCCCAGCAGGCTCTCGGCCCGCCGGCGATCCTCGTCTGTCAGCGGCTGCTCCTGCAGCCGGGAGCGGCGCTTCCCGAGATAGAACACCAGCGCCGCCGCGCCCCCGCCCAGCAGCAGGAACGGGCCGAACCAGAGCAGGAAGGTGGAAGGCCGCACCGGCGGCCGGTAGCGCACGAAATCGCCATAGCGTTCCACCAGGTAGTCCACGATCTCGCGATCGGTCTTGCCGGCCTTGATCAGGTCGCGGACTTCGCGCCGCAGGTCGTTCGCGAGCTCCGCCCGCGAACCCGCCAGGGACTCGTTCTGGCACACCAGGCAGCGCAGTTCCTCGGCGAGGCGGTTGAGGCGCTGCTCCACCACGGGATCCTCGGCCAGGGGCTCGGCCTCCTTGGCCGCCGCAGTAAAGGGCAGCATGCAGAAAACGATTGCCGCGATCAGTCGGATCATGATTGCTGCAGCTTCTTCACCAAGGGAATGATCTTGTTGTTCAGGGCGTCCGGGGTGATGGGCCCGATCTGCTTGTAGCGGATGATGCCGTTCTTGTCGATGACGAAGGTCTCGGGCACCCCGTAGACGCCGTAATCGATCCCGACGCGCCCGTCGAGGTCGGCGACGCTCGCGGCGTAGGGGTTGCCGAACTGCTGCAGCCAGCCGAGGGCGGCCTCGCGCTGGTCCTTGTAGTTGAGCCCGTAAATGGGCACCAGCTTCTGCCGGGCCAGGTCCACCAGCAGCGGATGCTCCTCGCGGCAGGAGACGCACCAGGAGGCCCAGACATTGAGCAGCCACACCTGGCCCTTCAGGTCTTCCCGGGCCAGGCTCTTGTCCGGTTCGTGCAGCTGGGTCAGCTTGAAGGCGGGCGCGGGCTTGTCGATCAGCGGCGACGGGACTTCACGCGGGTTGAGGAACAGGCCCTTCACCAGGAAGGCCGCCACCACGAGGAACACAGCCAGCGGGAGCAGGAACCGCAGCATGTCAGCGCCCTCCGCCGGCCATCACCGAGGAGGACACGGGGGCGCCCCCGGCTTCCTCCTCGCGCCGGCGCACAGCGATGCGGTAGCGCCTGTCGCTGACCGCCAGCAGTCCGCCCAGGGCCATGAGCACGCAGCCGCCCCAGATCCAGACCACGAACGGCTTCTCGTAGACCCGCACCGCCCAGGCGCTCTCGCCCACCGGCTCGCCCAGGGAGACGTAGAGGTCCCGCAGCGGCGTGGTGTCGATGGCCGCCTCGGTCATGGGCATGCCGGAGGAATGATAGGCGCGCTTCTCGGGGTGGAGCACCTCGAGTTCCTTCCCGTTCCTGAACACCGTGACCTCGCCCCGCATTGCGGTGTAGTTCGGCCCCGCCACCTCCTTCACGCCGTCGAAGCGGAAACTGTGGGCGCCGATGGTTACCGTGTCGCCCACCTCCATCTTCACGTCGCGCTCCACCTGGTAGCCGCCCACCATGGTGACGCCGACGATGAACACCGCGACGCCCAGGTGCGCGAGGTGCATCCCGTAATAGCTGCGCGACTGGCGTTTCAGGCGCTCCCAGACGCTGCCGCCGCCCCCGGCTTCCGTGATCCGCACCTTGATCTGCAGGATCACGCTGGAGATCACCCAGGCCGCCAGCACCAGCCCGAGGGCGATCAGGGGCGACCAGCCGCCCAGGGCAAAGGGCAGAGCCAGCCCCAGCGCCAGCGCGCCGGCAAAGGCCCAGCGCACCCGGCGCATGAGCTCCGCGCCCGACGCCCTCTTCCAGGGCGCGAGGGGGCCGAGGCCCATCAGCAGCACTGCCGGCACCATCAGGGGGATGAACACCGCGTTGAAGTACGGCGGACCAACGGAGATCTTGCCCAAGTTGAGGGCGTCCATGAACAGGGGATAGAGCGTGCCGAGCAGCACCGAGCCCGCCGCCACCAGCAGCAGCACGTTGTTGGCGAGCAGCATGGACTCCCGGGAGATGGTGTCGAACTTGCCGCCCAGCCCGACCCGGGGGGCGCGCCAGGCGAACAGCGCCAGCGAGCCGCCGATCACCAGCACCAGGAAGCCGAGGATGAATATGCCGCGCTTGGGGTCGGTGGCGAAGGCGTGCACCGAGGTGAGCACGCCGGAGCGCACCAGGAAGGTGCCCAGCAGCGACAGCGAGAAGGCGCTGATGGCGAGCAGCACGGTCCAGATCTTGAAGCCGCCGCGCTTCTCCGTCACCGCCAGGGAGTGCACCAGCGCCGTGCCCACCAGCCAGGGCATGAAGGACGCGTTCTCCACCGGGTCCCAGAACCACCAGCCGCCCCAGCCGAGTTCGTAGTACGCCCACCAGCTGCCCAGCATGATGCCCAGGGTGAGGAACACCCAGGCGGTGGTGGTCCAGGGCCGGGACCAGCGCGCCCAGGTGGCGTCGAGCTGCCCGGAGAGCAGCGCCGCGATGGCGAAGGCAAAGGCGACGGAGAACCCCACGTAACCCATGTACAGCAGCGGAGGATGAAAGACCATCCCCGGGTCCTGGAGCAGGGGGTTGAGGTCCCGCCCGTCCGCGGCCGCCGGGACCAGGCGCTCGAAGGGGTTGGAGGTGAACAGCAGGAACAGCAGGAAGCCCGCGCTCACCAGTCCCATGACGCCCACCACCCGCGCCACCATCTCGTCCGGCAGGTGGCGGCTGAACGCCGTCACTGCCGCGGTCCAGCCCGCGAGCATGAACACCCACAGCAGCATGGAGCCCTCGTGGGAACCCCAGGTGGCGGCGAACTTGTACTCCACCGGCAGCCGGGAATTGGAGTTGGTCGCGACGTTCACGACGGAAAAGTCGCTGTTCACGAACGACCACGCCAGGCAGCCGAAGGCGATGGCCACGAACACGAACTGGCCCTGGGCCGCCGGCCGGGCCAGGGCCACGAAAGTCGCGTTGCCCCGGTGCGCGCCCACCAGGGGCAGCGTGCCCTGCGCCAGGGCCAGCGCCAGGGCGCAGATGAGGGCGAATTGTCCCAACTCTGGAATCATGACCTGCCTCCGTTATTTGGCGAGGGTTTTCTGGGCCTTCTGGGCCTGCTCGATGGCGTGGGCCGCTTCCGGCGGCATGTAGTTCTCGTCGTGCTTGGCGAGTACCTGGTCCGCACGGAACACGCCGTCGGGCCCGAGCTTGCCCTCGGTCACGACGCCTTTCCCCTCCTTGAAAAGGTCGGGCAGGATGCCCTTGTAGGTCACGGGGATGGTCTTCGCGGTGTCGGTCACCGCGAATTCCACGGTGAGCCCGTCGGGAAGGCGCTTGACGCTGCCCTCCTGCACCATGCCCCCGAGGCGGAAGTTGCGCCCCTGGGGCGCCTCTCCCGCCACCACCTGGGTGGGGCTGAAGAAGAACACCAGGTTAGATTGGAATGCATTGAGCACGAGGGCGGCAACCAGGCCGAGTCCGGCCACGCCGCCCGCGATGATGGCGAGCTTCTTATGCCTGGGTTTCATCCTTTTCCTCCGCGGAAGCGTTCATCGCCGTCAGACTCAGGCGCTCCATCAAAGTTCGCCTGCGGGCGCGCAGCAGTATCACCTCCGCCGCGATGCACGCCGCCGTCACCAGATAAGAGCCCCAGACGTAGAGGCCGTAGCCCCCCATCGCCAGGAACTCGGACAGGCTGCCCCACTTCATTTCACGCTCCTCCCCGCGGCCTCGGCCGCGTCGATGCCCCGGGCGTCGGTGCGGCTGCCAGCGAGCACCTCCTTCACCCACCTTGAGTTGCGCTCCCGCTCCAGGATGATGAGGCGCACCCGGTAGAGGGCCGCGGCGATGCAGTACATCCAGAACGCCAGCGCCATCACCAGCATGCCGCTGAGCATGATGGTGGCCATGGTGGGCGCCTTGCTGAGGCTGATGGAGGCCCCCTGGTGCAGGGTGTTCCACCATTTCACCGAGAAATAGATGATGGGCACGTTGATCACGCCGACGATGGCGATCACCGCCCCAGCGCGGTCCGAGCGCCGCGGGTCGTCGATGGACGCCTGCAGCGCCATGAAGCCGATGTACAGGAACAGCAGGATCAGCTCCGAGGTGAGCCGCGCGTCCCACACCCACCAGGCGCCCCACATGGGCTTGCCCCACCAGGCGCCGGTCCACAGCGCGATGAAAGTCATGAGCGCGCCGGTGGGGGCCAGCGCCGTGGCCAGCATGGACGAGAGACGGGTGTTGAAGGCGAGGCCGATGGCGGCCCAGCAGGCCATCACAACGTAGATGAACATGGACATCCACGCCGCCGGCACGTGGATGAAGATGATGCGGTAGGCCTCCCCCTGCTGGAAGTCCGTGGGCGCCATGAAGAAGCCGATGTAAAGGCCGACGGCGGTGAGCACCGTGGCCAGTCCCGCGAACCAGGGGATCAGGCGCCCGGCGAGGAAATAGAAGCTCGACGGGGACGAGTACTTGAACCAGGCTATTTTCGCCATGTCACTCCATTGCGATTCTCAGCGCCATCGCCGTCGCCCAGGGGGCGAACAGCAGCGTGAACACCAGGAAGGCCCCCAGCAGCGACAGGTGCGCCTGCGCCGCGAGGCCCGACAGGCTGGCGTCCACCGCACCGGCGCCGAAGATCAGCACCGGGATGTACAGCGGCAGCACCAGCAGCGACAGCAGCACCCCGCCGCCGCGAAGTCCGAGGGTGAGCGCCGCGCCCACCGCGCCGATGATGGAGAGCACCGGAGTGCCCAGCAGCAGGGAAACCACCAGCACCGCGAGCGCCTCCAGATCCAGGTTGAACTGCAGTCCCAGCACCGGCGCGATCAGCACCAGGGGCACCCCCGACACCAGCCAGTGCGCCGCCACCTTTCCCATGACCATCAGCGGCAGCGGCTGCGGCGTGAGCATCATCTGCTCCAGCGTCCCGTCCAGGTAGTCCGCGGAGAACATCCGCCCCAGGGACAGCATGGACGCCAGCAGGGCCGCGACCCACACCACCCCCGGCGCCATGGTGCGCAACAGGTTGGGCTCCGGCCCCACGCCCAGCGGGAACAGGCTCACCACGATCACAAAAAAAAACAGGGTTGTGAGCACGTCGGCGCGCCGCCGCATGGCGAGCAGCAGGTCGCGCCGCAGCACCACGCCCATCAGGGCCAGCGTGCCTTCGCGCCTCACGCGCCCAGCTCCAGGTGCCGGCTCGGCAGGTCGAGGTCATGGTGGGTGGTGATCACCGCCACCCCGCCCTTCGCCAGATGCTCGGCGAGCAGCGACTCCACCAGGGCCATCGCCGACTTGTCCAGGGCAGTCAGGGGTTCGTCGAGCACCCACAGCGCCGTCCCGCAAACCAGCAGCTTCGCCAGCGCCACGCGCCTGCGCTGCCCCGCGGAGAGCACCTTGGCCGGCAGCAGTTCGCGCCCCGCGAGCCCCATGCGCTTCAGCGCCGCCCAGGTTTCCCGGCGATCGATGTCGATGCCTTCGAGCCCGCTTGCGATACGCAGGTTCTCCTCCGCGGTCAGTTCGTCCTTCAGCGCCGGCAGGTGCCCGAGATAGGCCACCTCGCGGTAGAAATCCTCCGCGATTTCCTTGAGTGGCGATCCCCGCCAGCGGATCTCTCCCCCGGCGGGGGGCACGAGTCCGCAGAGCATCCTCAGAAGGCTCGTCTTGCCGGAACCGTTGGGGCCCCGCACCTGCAGCAGCTCACCCGCGTCCAGGGAAAAGCTCAGCCCCGCGAACAGGCGGCGCTCTCCACGCACGCATTCCAGTTCCCTGGCTTCAAGCATCGAGTGGGCGGGCCCGAAAAAGTTTGAGATTATACACGAAGATAGACCCCTTTCCGACCCTCACGGCATGGGCGCGCGGGCGCTGCCGCCGGGAGCCCGGGGCAACTCCTGCCACTCCCAGATCGCCGCCTCGGCCTTCCTGCGGAAAGTGTCGTCCGGGGGCGCGAGATGCAGGTAGGTGCGCATGGCTCCCAGGGCGCCGGGGATGTCCCCCAGCCCCTCCAGCGCCTCCGCCAGACCGTAGTAGGCATTGGCCTGCATCGGCTGCAGTTCGATGGCGCTCAGGAAGAAGTCCCGGGCCGCCGCGGGGCGCCCCAGCCCTATCATGGCAAAGCCCATGTTCACATGGGCCTCGGGAATCGCCGGATCGAGTTCCAGCACCCGGTGCAGGGCCGCCGCCGCATGCTCGTATTGCTTTGCATGCAGCATCACCACCGCCTGGTTGAAGCGCGCCTGGACCTCGGCGCGGCGCTGCTCCCGGGCATGCCCCGTCGGGTCTCGCCGCGGGTCGGCGGGAGGCCGCTCCACCAGCACCGAGCGGCCGCTCCCCTCCCCCGGCAGCAGGCTCACCAGGCTGCCGATCACCAGGATGGCTCCCAGGACAAAGGCCAGGGCGAAGGGCCGGCGGTCCAGTCGCGCGCCGCCCGGGGAAACGGAAGCGGTCCCGCGGGCCAGGGCGCGGAAAATCATGGCCACGAACATGACCCCGCCGGCTACCGCCACCATCCCGCCCGCGCCCATGACCGCCATTCCCGCCACCTCCGGCAGGCCGTCCAGCAGTTGTTGCGCGCCGGTGGCCTTGCGGGCCACGCCGTGCCCCCCGGACCAGGCCAGGCCCGCGGCCATGGCCAGGGTGCCGCCACCATAGAGCGCCGCCTGCCAGCGGGCGGCGCGCGCACCGGGCGCGACGCAGCCCAGGGCCTCCAGCATCCGGAAGGCAAGGGCCATGAAGGCGAGGGTCACCGCGCCGATCACCCCGTGGTAGTGGGCCGGAACCATTGCGTTGTCGTGGCGGATCTGGGACCCCAGCGCGAGCCCGCAGAGGAACAGCAGGAACGACAGCAGCAGCGCAAGGCGCAGGGCGCGGGCGGCGGGGTCCAGTCCCCGGGCCCGCAGCAGCCGCCACGCCAGCAGCAGCGCCAGGGGAGCGGCGCCGATCCAGGTGCCCCAGGACATGAGCAGGGTAAAACCGTGGCGGAAATCCGGCCCCGCCGGCGCATGGAGAAAATGGATCACCGGCACCGCAGCCACTGGCAGCAGGGAGACCAGGAACAGCGCCGCCAGGGAGCGGTCGCCGGGGAGACGGGTACCGGGCACGCGCCCCGCCAGCGCCACCCAGGCGGACATCATGAGCAGGGTATGCGCGAACTGCAGGGTGTGGCCCGGCCCCCAGAACAGCGCCTCGAAACGCGCCGCCGGAGGCAGGAATTCCGGCAGCGCCGCCGCCGACCAGACGAGGGAAAGCGCCGCCACCAGCACCGCCACGGCCGCCGCGGTCAGCCCCGCCCGCAGCGCCCCGCCCTCGGGCACCCGGCCTGCCCGGAGCGCACGCAGCGCCGCTACCAGTGCCCCGGCCCCGAACAGCGCCAGGCCCGCGCGAAACACCGCGTTGTCCAGCACCGGGATGTAATTGTTGACCAGCGCCCCGCCGCCCTCGCCAAAGGGCGACACCACCATCAGCGCCGAGCCCGACGCGCACAGCGCGAAGGCGAGCCATCCGGCGCCCAGCGCGCGGGGGGCGAGCGCGGCGCTCCAGAACGCGCCGGCGAAGGACAGGAACCAGATCAGCGCCGACAGGTTCACGTGCAGCACCAGCGCCGGGTAAAAGAAGTCGTGACCCGGAAACAGCTCTCCCACCCCCGGGGTGCGGGAGAGCACCAGCAGCAGCGCGAACAGCGCCGAGGCGCCCAGGGCGCCGGTCGCCAGCGCCATCCAGGCGGCCGCCAGGCGCCGGGTCCCGGCGTGATCAATGACGGGAAACACGGATCGTCAGATGGCGCCCTTGTGGGGCGAAGTGGAAATGAAGGGCACGCCGAAGAAGGTGAGGAAGGCCAGCACGAACACCACGATGATCATCACCGCCCCGGTCTGGGGCCGGGTCTTGAAGGTGATCCGCGCGTGCAGCGCGAAGGCCAGCGCGAGCCAGGTGAGGAAGGCCCAGGTCTCCAGGGGATCCCAGGCCCAGTAGCGGCCCCAGGCATCCTGGGCCCAGATCGCCCCCGCCACCAGCATCAGGGTCTCGAAGATCAGCCCCACCGCCATGAGGCGGAACGAAAGCTCGTCCAGCCGCGCGTTGTCCGGAAGCCGGGCGAACTTCTCGACGCCGATTCCCGCAGAGCGCAGCAGGACCACCCCGGAGATGCCCACCGCCACCAGCACCGCCCCCAGGAACACCTTGCCGAAGCCGATATGGATGTAGAGCCAGGGCGTGCGGTAGGTGGGCGGAAAATGCCCCTCGCCGGGGTGGCTCAGCATGAGCCATCCCATCATCACGAACAGGATGGGCATCAGGACCGCCGCCGCGGGACGGATCTGCGGAATCCGCCAGTAGGCCAGCACGAAGGCGAGCGTCAGACTCCACAGGTTGCTGGAAAGGATCTCGAACAGGGTGATGAAGGGGCCGTGGCCGAGACGCTCCCAGCGCACACCCAGGGAGGCCGTGTGCAGCAGCAGCCCGAGGGTCACCAGCGCCAGCACGGCGCGCTCGGGGCGTTTCTTCAGCACCACGCCGAAGATCGCGAGCGAGCCGCCCAGCACGTAAGTCACGATCGCCGCCCACAGGATCCGGAGTTCCAGTTCCATGTTCACGCGTCCCAGGGCTTCGCCGCGAACTTGCGCCAGAAGTGGACCCCGAGGCTGCCCACCGCCAGGGCACAGGCGGCAAACAGCCAGGGCAGCGTCCAGTCATAGAACACCGTGTAGCCCATCCAGCTGCGCAGCCCCTGGTATTCCAGGGTGCCCCCCGGCAGCTTGATCCGGTCCCCGGCCTGCATCTCGCTGCGGTTCTCGCCGTAGCGCACCACCAGCCGGTGCACCCTCGGCAGCCGAAACTCGGAGGGCTTCTCCGGGTCCAGGATCACCTCGTCGATCTGCAGCCCGGTCCAGAGCGTGAGACCGCTGCCCGGGGGCTCCCACTCCAGGGCCTGGCTGTACTCGTGTATGGGATACGAGGGCAAGTGGATCGCTCCCAGCACCGGCTGCGCCCCCGAGTCCGGGATCCACAGGAAGGTGGGCGCGAATCCCTTGTTGTGGCTGGTGTAGAAGCGGTAGCCCTTGAGCACCAGCGGGTCCTGGTCGCCGATGACCGCGCGCTGCCAGCGCCCGCCCGCGTCGCGCCACGCCACGTTGTTCCAGGTGTGGCCGCGGCGCACCCCCTTGGCATACTCGATGCGGAAGCCCTCGTTCACGAATGCAAGCTCGCCGAGCCGCAAGCGGTGCAGGGGACCGGCCTCGTACTCCTTGAGCTCGCCGGAGAAGGTCTCCCCCTCCCCCAGTTCCAGTTGCCCCTTGAGGTAGGTGAGGCGGCCGGCAGCCACCAGCAGCACGATGGCGATCAGCGCCAGGTGGAATACCAGCAGCGCGCTCTGGCGCCGGAACACGGCGTTGGTGGCCACCGCCGCCGCAAGGTTCACGGCGAACAGCGCCAGCGGCACTACCAGCGACCAGGTGGTGCGGACCTCGCTGTTGTAGGAGACCACGATGCCGGCGGCCAGCGCCACCAGGATCGCCAGCGTGAGCCTGAGCGAGGCCAGCGCGCGCAGCGCGCCGTGAAGGGTGGGACTCATCCGGGAATCGTCGGCGACCGGAAAACCGGAGGCGCGCGCCGGCGCCGCCGGAGCAGCGGATCGCGGTCGCATCAGGGCGGGTTGGTGCAGTTCTCGTTGCTGTCCCGCATCCAGTTGCGCCCGGTCTGCCCGTTGCCCGGCGCGCCCTGGGAGCCGCAATCGGTCTCGACCCAGGTGCCGCTGGAGCGGAACACCCGCACCTTGTTGATGGCGTTCCGGTAGTAAGGGCCGTTGGTGTAGGCGGCGGTGGTGTTGTTGCGCACCTGGGTGCCCGCGGTGAGCCCCACTTCCGGCCCCACGTCGTTCAGGTTCACCAGCAGGGACATGTTCTTCCAGCCGTGGGGCACCGCCACATGACACCAGTTGCAGCGCATGCGGCCGATCTTCGCCGCATGCAGATCGTGACCGTCGCCCTTGTCGGTGGCGAAGCCGGTAGTTCCGCCCTGGTTGGCATAACTGCCCGCGGCATGGCACTTCAGGCACAGGTCGCCGCCGCCGTTGGCGCCAGTGGTGTTGTTCCAGATGCCCTTGAGGATGAAGTCGTTGGTGGAACCGTGGGGGCCCCAGGGATTGCCGTCCTCGCTGGTGTTGGTGTTGCCCGTGGGCATCACGCTGGCCGTGGTCCCGGTGCTGCTGCCGTGGCAGTCGGAGCAATACATGGTCTGGGTGCCCACGGCATTGTTCCACGGCGCCAGCCACGCTGCAGCGTTGCCGCCACGCACCGCCAGGGTGCGGCCGGTGACGTCCATCACCGGGTGCCACGACCGGTTGTTGCCGTTGTTGTAGGTCGCCGCCGCCCCCGCGGCCGTGCCGAAGGCCCCCGGCGCGCCCTTGTGGGCGTTCGGCGCCTGGAATTCCTTGGCCTGGTTGGTGTAGCGGGTGTGGGACCGGGCGTCATTGGCCCGGGTCACCGGGGTCAGGCCGGTGCCGCCCAGCAGCGGGCGCAGGTTGCCGCTGGGATAGACGTTGTCGTCGTCGTAGCCGTAGTTGGAGTGGCACTTAAGGCAGATCTGGTATTCCCGGGTCACATAGGTCTTGCTGTCGCAGGCGGTCTTGTTGACCGTGCTGGGGGGCGTGTCGTTGCAGGTCGTCAGGACATCGGCACCGGGGTCGCCGCGCTTCAGCAGGAAGTTGTTGGGCATGGTGTGGAAGGAGGCGTCGGGATACTGCGGCTCGACGCCCCAGGCGCCCCGCAGCACCCCGGAGATCAGGTTGGCGTGGGTGTACCCCGCCGCGTCCTCGTGGCGATGGGTGCCCGCCTTGGCGTTGGTGTTGGTGACGTTCAGTGCCCCCGGCACCCCGTTCTGGGACTTGATGACGCGGTGCGGGTTGTGGCAGTCCGTGCACTCGGCGTGGCGGTTGCCCGGGTTCGCCACCCCGAGGCGCACGCGGGGCTCGATCATGTCGGCGCCGCAGCGGTTGGCCGTGTTGGCGGCGGTGCAGTCTGTGCCATCGTTGAAGCCCCCCGCCACCGCCCCGACGCCGATCTCGTGGGCCTCGGTGGCCGCATTGATGGGCATGCGCCGCGCCAGGTTGAAGTCCGACTTGATGTTCGGCACCTGGGCGCCCGCGCCCGTCACCGCGCTCTCCGCGGCCACGCTGTGGCACTGGTAGCAGGTGTTCTCCTGGGCGGCGCGGGTGAAGTTGTCCGCGCTGGCGGCGCCGGTCTGGAAACCGCCCGGCAGGGTGCCCGAGAGCGTGGTGCTGGTGCCCTCCCGCAGCAGACGCTTGGCGCCCTGCACGGTGTGGGTGTCGTGGCAGTTCATGCACGCGGCGCGCCACACCGGCAGGCCCGTGGGGAACTCCCGCGTCGCCGCCGCCGCGGCGACATAGGTCTCGTTGGCCACCTGCTGGTGGGCGTGGGCGGAGAAGGCCCACACCGCGTTGCCGAGCTCCTTGGTGTGGCAGCCCAGGCAGATGATGTCGTTCACCGCGTCGAAGGTGGTGCCGCCGGCCGGCTGCGCCTGCTGGAAGCGGTTCTGGCGCAGGAACTTCTGGTTGCCGTTGGCGGGGTCGGTCTCCAGCAGGTGTGGGTCGTGGCAGGTGCCGCATTGCACTTGGCCCAACGCCCCGGCCCCGGTGGGCTCCAGGGGCAGGTGCGGCTTGAAGCCCGGGCCGCGGATGCCGATGGTGGTGCCGGTCCCGGCGGGCCAGCGCTGCTGGGCATCCACCGGCCGCAGCTCGCCGTCGCGCGTGGCCAGCGCGGAGGTGAAGGTCACCGAGATCGGGTGGTCGTTGCGCAGGTCCACCCCCAGGCGCCGGGTGAAGCCGGTCTGGGCGCCGCTGCCCTCCGGCATGGTGCCGGGCGGGGTGGTGGCCGTGCCCTGCATCTGGATGGTGGCGTTGGTGACGCCGTTCAGCACGTTGACGTTGCCGATGGCCAGCGTCCCGTCGTGGCAGGAGAGGCAAAGCTTGGAGCTTCCGCCGGGCTGGTCCAGGGTTGCCTGGATGTCGTTGGCATCGAGCGTGGTGGAGGTGTAGGGCGTGTAGGTCGCCCCGGAGCTCTGGCGGTTCCACAGCGGGGTCACGTCCGTGCGCGCCCCATGGGGCGTGTGGCAGAACACGCATACCTGGGCCTCGGTCACTGCCCGCACGGTGCCGGTGCCGCTCACCGACAGGTTGTGCCGGGTGCCGCTGACATTGGGAGTCTTGGCGGCATCGGCAACGCCCATGGCGACCGCCCAGGCGGCCACCACCAGCGCGGCGCCCGCCCCCGCCAGCCCGAGGTGCTTCCTAGCCATCGCGCGCCCCCAGGAACTGGAACACCGCGACGCGGCCGTTGAACATGTCGGCCACGAACACCCGGTTATGGGAATCCACCCACACCCCGGCGGGGAGGAAGAACTTGCCGGTGGACGCGCCGGTGCCGCCGATGCCGAGCAGGAACTGCCCGCTGCGGTCGTAAACCAGAAGGTGGTCGTAGTAGGACTCCACGACGTAGACGTTGCCCTCCTCGTCCACCGCCACGCCCTTGGGACGCACCATCTGCCCGACGAAAAGGCCGCGCTGGCCGAACTTGCGGGAGATCACCTCGCCCTCGGCGCTGAAGACCTGCACCCGGTTGTTCATGGTGTCGGTCACGTACAGCTCGCCCTGGGCGAAACACAGGTGAGTCGGGAAATTGAACTCGCCGTCACCCTCGCCGCGATGGCCCAGCACCCG
>DASTHR010000331.1:0-2546 GCA_035718105.1 Burkholderiales bacterium | reverse complement strand
AAGTAGTTCTGCTGAAAGTAGCCGGGATTGCCGTCGCTGCCCACGAAGTCGCGCAGGGTGGAACCCCCGGCGGCGATGGCTTCCTCCAGCGTTTCCCGGATCGCGCACGCAAGCGCCTCGCAACGCGGGAGGGACAGGCGCCGCGCCGGGGTGGTGGGGCGGATGCCGGCGCGGAACAGGGCCTCGCTGGCGTAGATGTTGCCCACGCCCACCACCACATGGCTGTCCATGATCACCTGCTTGATGGCGGCGCCGCGGCGGCGGGTGGCGCGGTGCAGGGCCGCGCCGTCGAAGCCCGGCTCCAGCGGTTCCGGTCCCAGCTTCTCCAGCAGCGCGTGGCGCAGGGGATCGCCCGGCTGCCACAGCACGGCGCCGAAGCGGCGCGGGTCGCGCAGCCGCGCCAGCCAGCCGTCCTCCAGCACCAGGTCGAAGTGGTCGTGCTTCTCCCGCGGCGTGTCCGCGGGGAGCAGGCGCAGGCTGCCGGACATGCCCAGGTGGACGATGAGGGTGCCGGCGCCGAGCCGGAACAGGAGGTATTTGCCGCGCCGCTCCAGGGATTCAACGCGGAGACCGGAGACCAGTCGCGCCAGGTTGCGTGGCACCGGCCAGCGCAGCCTTCGGTCGTGGGCGCGGGCGCCCTCGATGCGCTTGCCGACCACCCGGGGAAGCAGCCCGCGGCGGGTGGTCTCTACCTCGGGCAGCTCCGGCATCTCATTCCTTCGGCGGCGTCAGCAGCCGGTCGCCCACCACCTTGGGGAAGCGATATTCCAGCTTCTCGTCGGGCCGCGCCAGCACCGTCTCCGGTTCCCTGGCGAGGACTTCGATCGCCACGGCAGTGCCTCCCGCGAGGCGGACCCTCAGCGTGGATAGCGGCTTGGCGCCGGCCCCCAGAGGCGCCACCCTTTGCGCCAGCGCCAGTCGCCACTCCTGCACCCAGCGGTTGAGGTCGTCCTGGGACACCTGCGTACCGGGTGCCGGCTCCAGCAGCCATTTGCCGTCCGTTTGCCGCAGCGACACTTCGCCGAGTTCGAAGCCCACGGGCAGTTCCTCCTCCGCCAGCAGCCGCGGTGACAGCAGGCGGCTGGCCGGCACCAGGGCCTCCGCCGTGCGGCGGCTGTCCACCAGGTACACCCAGTCTGCGGCCTGCACATACTGCCCGCCGGCGATGGGATTCATCGAGCCGAAGCTGAAGGTCTCGCCGTCAGCCGTAATCCGGGCGACGGGGCGGTCCAGTTCGAAGCGCTCCAGGTCCCGCGCCGGTAGGCGCTGGTCCGAGGTGGCCGCGAGGAATCCCAGCAGGCGCCGGACCTGGATCGGCTCGGCGCGGGCTGAAAGGGGCGAGGTCATGCGCCAGGCGCCGCCTCGCCTCTCCAGGGCGACCGGGGGCTCGCCGGGGCGCTCGATCCGCACCGATGCCACCGTCGCCGGGTCCAGCGCGGAGACGGGATAGGTGGCCGCGGCGGGCTGCCGTCCGCCGAGCCAGGCGAAGGCGCCCAGAACCACGACGGCGGCGAACAGAACCAGGTTCAGGATCAGCCGCGGCTTCACAGCTTGCGGCGGCGCCACCAGGTCCAGCCACCCGCTGCCAGGAAGGCGAGGGGCGCCGCGATCAGCAGGCCGAGGGTGATTGCCAGGGCCGCGTTGCGGGTCAGGGCGAGGCCGCTGTCGGCGACCGGGCGCGGCTGCAGCGTGATCAGGCGCTCGTCGCCGGCGAGCCAGTTCACCAGGTTCATTCCCAGGTCCAGGTTGCCGCCGTTGCCGAGATAGGCATTGGAGAGGAAGGCGCCATTGCCCATCACAACCACCCGCTGCTCGGAGTCGCGCCGGCTTCGGCTCATCGCCACGCCCAGGGTAACGGGGCCGGGCGTGTCCCGGTTGCGGTCGAAGGCAGGCCGGCCGTCGAGTCCTCCGCTCTCCACCCAGCTGCGGTCGGAGGATTCCACCAGCATGGCGATCCTCCAATCCGGGCTCTCCTCGGCCACCACCTGCCGGGCGTGGGGAAACACGGTTATCAGGTTGAATCCGAGGGTCACCGGGTGGTTGCCGTAATTCGCCCCCAGCGCCCAGGGGAGCGGCAGGTTGAGTTCCTCGGCGCCGGGGTCGAGCACGGTGCCGGGGGTGAGGGTGAGGCCGAGCTTCTCCGCCAGCGGCTGCAGGCCCCGCAGCGGCTCCGGATCCGCAAGCCAGAGCAGGTTGCCGCCACGCTCCAGGAAGGCGAGGATCTTTTCCGTCTCGCCATCCAGCAGGTCGACCCGCGGCCCCGCGATCACCAGCAGGCTGGCGTTGGCGGGCACCTCCGGCGCCACGGTGAGATTCAGGGCCGTGACCTGCAGCCCCTTGTTGCGCAGCTGGCGGCCGAAATTCCCGAGGTCGTGGTTGGCGCCGCCATCGAGCTTGCGTTCGCCGTGGCCGTCCAGGTACATCACGAGGCGCTCGCGCTCCCTTGCGAGGCGCATCAGCAGATTGGTCAGCGCCTGCTCTCCCAGCACGGTCAGGTGTTCGCTGCGGCCCTGGTACTGGACCACCATCTCGCCGTTGGTTTCGAT
>DASTHR010000330.1:0-2728 GCA_035718105.1 Burkholderiales bacterium | reverse complement strand
CACATCGTGACCGGCATGGACAACCAGATCGTGTGGGGCCTGCCCCACGTGTTCGCGGTGTTCCTGATCGTCGCCGCCTCCGGTGCGCTCAACGTCGCCTCCATCGCCTCGGTGTTCGGCAAGGGGCTGTACAAGCCCATGGCGCGGCTCTCGGCGCTGCTCGCCATCGCGCTGCTCGCCGGCGGCCTCATGGTGCTGGTGCTCGACCTGGGGCGGGCCGACCGCCTGATCGTGGCCATGACCTATTACAACTTCAAGTCCATCTTCGCCTGGAACGTGTTCCTGTACACCGGGTTCTTCGTCATCGTGGCTGCCTACCTGTGGACCATGATGGACCTCAAGGTGCAGGCCCGCAGCAAGGGTGTCGGCATGCTGGCCTTCCTGTGGCGCCTGGCGCTGACCACCGGTACCGGCTCCATCTTCGGCTTCCTGGTGGCGCGCCAGCTGTTCGATTCCGCCCTGCTGGCGCCCATGTTCGTGATCAACTCCTTCTCCTACGGGATGGCGGTGTTCCTGCTGGTGCTGATGGTGGCCTACTGCTGGAGCGGGCGCGAAGTCGAGGACGCCGTGGTGGCCCGGCTCAAGAACCTTCTGGCGGTGTTCGCCGCGGCGGTGCTCTACTTCCTGGTGGTGTTCCACCTCACCAACCTTTACTTCGCCAAGCGCACCGCGGCCGAGACCTTCATCCTGCTCGACGGCGGCGTCCACACCTTCATGCTCTGGGTGGGGCAGGTGCTGGTGGGCAACGTGATTCCCCTGGTGCTGCTGCTGCACCCGGCGCTGTCGAAGTCCCGGAAGAACGTGGCGATTGCGGCGGGACTGATCGTCGTCGGCGGGCTGGCGCAGATGTGGGTTACCATCATCGGCGGCCAGGCGTTCCCCCTGGTTATGTTCCCGGGTATGCAGGAGTCCAGCAGCTTCTACGACGGCGTGGTGCATGCCTACACGCCCAGTGCGCCGGAGCTGTTCCTCGGCCTTGCCGGAGGCGCGCTGGCGCTGATCCTGGTGACGCTGGCCGTCAAGTTTCTCGGCATCCTGCCGCAGAAGCTGGAAGCCGCGGACTGACCGGCCGCCGGACGCCCATGGCGCGCGTCCTGATCTCCGCCGCCCACAAGTCCTCGGGCAAGACCACGCTCAGCATCGGCCTGTGCGCCGCCCTGCGGGCGCGGGGGCTGGCGGTCCAGCCTTTCAAGAAGGGCCCGGATTACATCGATCCCATGTGGCTCGGCCTCGCCTCCGGGCGGGCCTGCCGCAACCTGGATTTTTTCCTCATGGAGCGCGACGAGATCGCCCGCGACTTCGCGCGCCATGCCGCGGGCGCCGACATCGCTCTCATCGAGGGCAACAAGGGGCTCTACGACGGCCTGAGCCTGGACGGCAGCAACAGCAACGCGGCACTGGCGGCGCTGCTCGCCGCGCCGGTGGTGCTGGTGATCGACGCCCGGGGCATGACGCGGGGCATCGCGCCGCTGATCCTGGGCTACCAGGCCTTCGACCGGAGCATCCGCATCGCCGGGGTCATCCTCAACAACCTGGGAGGCTCGCGGCACGAGAGCAAGCTGCGGGCGGTCATCGAGCACTACACCGACGTGGCGGTGGTGGGGGCGGTGCACCACGATCCGGAACTCGGCATCGTGGAGCGCCACCTGGGGCTCATGCCCAGCAACGAGTCGGGGGAGGCCGAGCAGCAGGTACGCGCCATCGCGGAGCGTGTCGCCGCCCAGGTGGACCTGGACCGGCTGCTCGCCATCGCCCGTGGCGCGCCCCCGCTGGCGGCGCAACCGGTGGACGCCCCGGCCGTGCGGCGGCCCGATGTGCGCATCGGCATCGCCCGCGACCGGGCCTTCGGCTTCTACTACCCGGACGACCTGGAGGCGCTGGCGGCGGCGGGCGCGGAACTGGTGCCTGTGGACCTGCTGCGCGACCGGGAGCTTCCGGCGTTGGACGGGCTGTTCATCGGTGGCGGCTTTCCCGAAGCCCTGATGGGCGAGCTGGAGGCCAATGCCACCATGCGCGAGAGCGTGCGCCGCGCCATCGAGGGCGGCCTGCCGGCCTACGCCGAATGCGGCGGTCTCATGTACCTCTCGCGCTCGCTGTCCTGGAAGGGCCGGCGCTGCGCCATGGCCGGAGTGATCCCGGGGGACGTGGTGATGCACGAGCGGCCCGTGGGGCGGGGCTATGTGAAGCTGCGGGAGACCGGGCAGGGGCCCTGGCCGGCGGCCGATGGCGCGGAGCTGCGCGCCCACGAGTTCCACTACTCGACCCTGGAGAATCTGCCGGCGGGCGCCCGCTGGGCCTACGAGGTGCTGCGGGGGCACGGGGTGGACGGCGCGCACGACGGCTACGTGCACAAGAACCTGCTGGCCTCCTACACCCACCTGCGCAGCGTTCCCGGGCAGAACTGGGCCGAGCGCTTCGTGGCCCAGGTGCGGGGGTGCCGGCCGGCGCGGGCGGCCTGCGCCTGAGAGGTTTTGGCGCCGTTCGTGCTTCGACACGCTCAGCACGAACGGTAGGTTTGGAAATATCCGTTCGCCCTGAGCCCGTCGAAGGGTGAACGGACGAAGGGCTAGATCCTTTCCAGTCCGAATTGAGCAGACGTATTGCGTGACCAAGGAGAGCAGATGATCACGGTGACACCCCAGGCGGCGGCCCGCATCAAGGACGCGACCAAGGAAAGCAACGCCCAGGACATGGGGCTGCGGCTGGCGGCTCGCGTGCTCGACGACGG
>DASTHR010000329.1:0-2091 GCA_035718105.1 Burkholderiales bacterium | reverse complement strand
GCTGCTACACGGCCGACGACGCCGTGCGCACGTGCCGCCTCGCGCGCGAGGCGGGCATCGGCCGGCTGGTCAAGCTCGAGGTGATCGGCGACGAGAAGACCCTCTTTCCCGACGTCCCGGCCACGATCGAGGCCGCCCGCGTGCTCGTGCGCGAGGGCTTCGACGTGCTCCCCTACGTCACCGACGACCCCGTCGCCTGCAAGCGGCTCGAGGAGATCGGCTGCGCGGCGGTGATGCCGCTCGCCGCGCCCATCGGGTCGGGCCTCGGCATCCGCAACCCCTACAACATCCGCACCATCGTCGAGAACGCGAATGTCCCCATCCTGGTGGACGCTGGCGTGGGCACGGCGTCGGACGCGGCCATTGCCATGGAACTGGGCTGCGACGGCGTGCTCATGAATACCGCCATCGCCCTGGCGCAGGACCCGGTGCGCATGGCCGGAGCCATGAAGCTGGCGGTGGACGCCGGCCGGGAGGCCTTCCTCGCCGGACGCATGCCGAAGAAACTCTACAGCGCCTCCCCCAGCTCCCCCACTTCGGGACTGATCACCCCCGCCGCGCCCGGCAAGGCCGCCTGAGGGCCGTCCTTGCCATGAGCGCGGTGCGTCCCATCCGCAGCTTTGTCCTGCGCCAGGGCCGCATGACTGAGGCGCAGCGCCGCTCCTACGACACCCTGCTGCCGCTCTGGGGCATCCCCTATCACCCGCGCCCGCTGGACCTGGAGCAGGCCTTTGGCCGCCCGGCGCCGCGCATTCTGGAGATCGGCTTCGGCATGGGCGAGGGCACGGCGGCCATCGCCGCGGCGCATCCGCAGAACGACTACCTTGCCGTGGAAGTGCACACGCCCGGAGTCGGCAGCCTGCTGCGCCGCATCGCCGAAACCGGGATCAGCAATGTGCGGGTGATCCAGCACGACGCAGTGGAAGTCCTCGCCCACATGCTCACCCCAGCATCCCTGGACGCGGTGCACCTGTACTTCCCCGACCCCTGGCCCAAGAAGCGCCACCACAAGCGGCGCCTGGTGCAGCGGGAGTTCGCGGCCCTGGTCGCCTCGCGCCTCAGGCCCGGCGGCATCCTCCACGTCGCCACCGACTGGGAGGACTACGCCCGGCACATCCTGGCCGTGCTCGCGGCGGAGCCGCTGCTGGCGAACACCGCGGAGGGATTCGCCCCGCGTCCCGAGTACCGCCCGCTGACCAAGTTCGAGAGCCGCGGCATCAAGCTCGGACACGAGGTGTGGGACATCGTGTTCCGCCGCACCGCCTGAACCACTGCCGCCCAAGGGTGCCCGCCGCGGGCGGACCGGACAGGGGGAAGTGGCGGGGGTCCGCCGTCAGGCGGACATGCGAAGTTGTATCTCGTGGTGTGGGTCCGCCTTCAGGCGGACTTGCGGAGATGCATCGAAGTCGCGTGGGTCCGCCTTCAGGCGGACATGGGGAGTTGTATCTCGCTGAAACCGTGCCGTCCGCCCCTCCCGCCCGGCGCGGGTGGCGGCCACAGTCCGATAGCGTGGCTGAGCCACCGGCCCACCCGAGGCGGGGCATCGGGCGGCGGTAGGGTAACTCGCGTCTCGCGTACAATAGCCGCTTTTTCCAACAGGGAGGAACCCATGTCCCAGAAGATCGTGTTCCGGGCCGGCGAGGCCACCGTGTTCGCGGCCGAGGGCCAGTACACCGACGCCATGCCCGAGATCCTCATCGGCTCCGTGGACGGCCCCGTGGGCCAGGCCTTCGCCAACATGATGGGCCAGACGGCGGGCCACACCCGCATGTTCGCCATCCGCGCCTGCAACCAGCTGGTGCGCCCCGCCACCATGATGGTGCCCAAAGTCACCATCAAGAACAGCGCCTACGTCAACCTGTTCGGCGGCGTGGTGCAGTCCGCCACCGCCGACGCGGTGCTGGACTGCGTGATCGAGGGCATCCTGCCCAAGGACCAGGTCAATGACCTGTGCATCATCAGCCTGATCTGGATCGACCCCCAGTGCGTGAAGGATCCCAACCTCGACCAGAAGGACCTCTACCGCACCAACTACGAGGCCACCAAGCTCGCGATCTCCCGCGCCATGAAGAACGAGCCCACGCTGGACGA
>DASTHR010000328.1:0-3566 GCA_035718105.1 Burkholderiales bacterium | reverse complement strand
CTCCGGGATTGACGTTCACGGCGCGGATGGCATCGGCGAGCAGCCGCACCTGGAAGCCCCGGGCGAGGCCATCGCGCACGGTGTTCAGGACGCAGTAATCGGTTGCGAGCCCGCCCACCAGCAGCCGGCTCGCGCCCCGCGCCCGGAGCAGGGTATCCAGCTCCGTGCCCTCGAACCCGGAATAGGCGTCCCGGTCCGGCGCCTGCGCCTTGGACACGATCACCGCCGAGCAGGGCAGCTGCAGATCGGTCGCGAAGGCCGCGCCCCGGGAAAAGGCGACGCAATGGGGTGGCCAGGGGCCGCCCCGGGCCCGAAAGGAGCAGTGGTCCGGGGGATGCCAGTCGCGGGTGGCAAAGATCGCCAGGCCGCGGCTTTCGAACAGGGCAATGTAATCGTTGAGCACCGGCAGCACTGCGTCGCCGTCGGGCACCGCCAGCGCGCCGCCGGGAAGGAAATCGTTCTGGACATCCACGATGACCAGGGCGTCGCCGGTTTCCAGCGGAAAGGACATTTTCGGGGTGGGCCCGGCCGATCCGGACCCCTCTTGGAGAAGGTATCAATTTGATTATAAGGCAGACCTCCACCAATGACCGGACCCCGGCGGGGGAACTGCTGACAAAACTCAAGTTTGATCTATGTCAACAACCCAGTACCCATGACCGCGATAGTATTTTTCCCCGGATCGGAGTTCCAATGATTCTTTCCCGCACCAGCCAGTACGCCGTCCAGGCGCTGATTTTCATGGCCACCCAGCCGGCAGGCACGGCGGTGCTCAATCGCGGCATCGCGTCCTACCTTCGGGTGCCGCCGGCTTACCTGGCCAAGATCCTGCGCCAGCTGTCCAAGGCCGGGCTGCTGCAGTCCGCCCGGGGGCGGCAGGGGGGGTTCGTGATGGAACCGGGGGCCGAGAAGACGCACCTGCTGCAGGTGGTTTCGCTGATCGAGGGAGCCGGTTTTGCCGAGGACTGCGTGCTGGGCCTCAAGGTTTGCGAGGAGCGCACCGCCTGCCCCATGCATGCCCAGTGGAAGCCGGTCAAGGAACGCATCGTTGCCATGTTGCGGGAGCAGACCCTGGAGCGCCTCGCCGATGCGGTGCGCAGCGGTCGCTACCGGATTGCCGACCTGCCGCAGGCGGTGATTGAAACCGCGGGGCACTCCGCTGCCGCGGCCTGAATTTTCATACTTCGAGGAAAACGGAAATGGATGCCAAGGCAATCAACCCGGAACGCGACGACAACGCCTGCAGGGCCGTGACGTGCAACGACTGCGGTGTCTACAGCCTGTGCGCGCCCTTCGGGGTGGACGAGGACGTGAACGCCGTCCTCGAAGGGATCATCAAGCGCCGGGCCACGTTCCGGCGCGGCGAGGTCATCTTCGCCATGGGCCAGCCGTTCGTGTCCGTCTACGCGATCAAGAGCGGATCGGTGAAGACCTTCGTGTCCACCGACGACGGGCGTATCCAGGTGACGGGATTTCACGTGGCCGGGGAACTGCTGGGCCTGAATTCCATGAGCTCGGGGATCCACACTTCCGAGGCCCGTGCGCTGGAAACCACCAATGTCTGCGAGGTGGACATCGACCGGCTCGACGAACTGGCGCGGCGCACGCCCTCCCTGCAGCGCGCCCTGATCCGCATCATGAGCGGCGAGATCGAGCACCATCAGGAACTGATGCTGCTGCTGGGCAAGAAGACCGCCGAGGAACGCGTCGCCACCTACCTGCTCAGCCTGAGCCGGCGCTTTGCCAAGCGCAACTTCTCCCCGACGCAGTTCCAGCTCAGCATGTCCCGGGGGGACATCGGCAATTATCTGGGCATCGCGGAGGAGACGGTATGCCGCATCTTCACGCGATTCGAGGACGAGGGGCTGGTGACCATCCGGCACCGTCATGTGCAGTTGAACGAGATGGACGCCCTCAACCGTATCGCCCATGACCATCACGCCCACCTGCGTCGTCTGGCTGAATCCGGCAGTGGCGAAGCTCTCAGGGCTGTCGCCTCCTGATTCGGACATTTAATCAAAAAGATTTCTTATTGACGCATAGCAGCATTCTATTGCTTCGAGGGCCCCAAAGTTGATAAGCGTCAGTGTTTTCATCGGGTTCTCGGAGTATCATTTGCGGACCTGATTGTCCAGAATGACCCGGCAATGCCCGGGGGAATAGATGAAGCAACTGGGTAGGCATGGGCGCTCCTGAGGCGATTCCAGATACGACCGCAACGCCGGGCGCCGAGCCCGGTTGTTTCCATTGCGGTCTGCCCCTGCCGCAAGGCGTCTCCTACTCCGCCGTGATCGACGGAACAGCGCGCTCCATGTGCTGCGCCGGCTGCCAGGCGGTGGCCGAAGCGATTGTCGGCGCGGGCCTGGGGGAGTACTACCGCCACCGCAGCGCGCTGCCCACGGGGGGCCGCGAGGCGGTTCCCGATTTCCTTGAGCGCCTGGACCTTTTCGACCTGACGGAGGTGCAGGCGGGATTCGTTCGGTCCGAGGGGGGCGAGGTTCGCGAGGCGGCCCTGATCCTGGAAGGCATCACCTGCGCCGCCTGCATCTGGCTCAACGAGCGCCACATTTCCCGGCTGCCGGGCGTGCTCGCGGCCGAGATCAATTACGCGACCCGCCGCGCCCGGGTGCGCTGGGACAACTCCCGCATCCAGCTTTCGGCGATCCTGCGGGCTGTGGCCGACATCGGCTATGCCGCGCACCCCTTTGATCCCGACAGGCGCGAGGAGGTCGCGGCCCGCGAGCGCCGCAACATGCTCAAGCGCCTCGCCATCGCCGGGCTCGGCATGATGCAGGTGATGATGTACGCGGTGCCCGCCTACATCGCCGGCGACGGCGAGATCACCCCCGATATCGAAAGCCTGCTGCGCTGGGCCAGCCTGGCGCTGACCCTGCCGGTGGTGTTCTATTCCGCCGGGCAGTTTTTTTCCAGCGCCTGGCGCGACCTGAAGCAGCGCGCCGTGGGCATGGACCTGCCGGTCTCCCTGGGCATCGCGGTGGCCTTCGGCGCCAGCGTGTGGGCCACCTTCGCCGGCGGCGGCGAGGTGTTTTTCGATTCCGTCACCATGTTTGTCTTTCTGCTGCTGCTGGGACGTTACCTGGAGCTGGTCGCCCGCGGCCGCGCCGGGGACGCGGTGGAGAATCTGGCCAAGCTCGTTCCCGCCACCGCCGCGCGGCTCGCGGCCTACCCATCCAGCATGGAGTGCGAGGAGGTGGCGGTGGGCCGGCTGCGACCGGGGGACCATGTGCTGGTGCGTCCCGGCGACACCATTCCCGCCGATGGCCGGGTGCTGGACGGCGCGGGCGACGTGGACGAATCGCTGCTCACCGGGGAGAGCCGGCCCATCGCCAGGCGGCCGGGGGACGCCGTCACCGGAGGGGCGGTCAATGTTTCCTCGCCCCTGGTGATGCGGGTTGAGCGCGTCGGGCAGGACACGGCGCTTGCCGGCATCTCGCGGCTGCTGGACCGGGCCCTGGCGGAGAAGCCCCGGGTGGCGGCCCTGGCGGAGCGGGCCGCGCGCTGGTTCGTGGGACTGGTGCTGCTGGTGGCGGCGGGCGCGGCCGCCG
>DASTHR010000327.1:0-3435 GCA_035718105.1 Burkholderiales bacterium | reverse complement strand
CGCGCCGCGCTCGAGCGCCGGGTAGATGTCGCCGCCGGCGAGCGTCTGCGGAACCACGCCGAGTTTGGCGAGGATCTGGCCGCCGAGGCCGGGGATGCGCATCTTGAGGCCCTTGAGATCGCCCAGGGATTTCACTTCCTTGCGAAACCAGCCGCCCATCTGCATGCCGGTATTGCCCGCCGGGAACTGCACCACCCCGTGCTGCGCGTGCAGCTCGCGCAGGAGCTGCAGGCCGCCGCCGTAGTACATCCAGGAGTTCTGCTGCCGCAGGTTAAGGCCGAAGGGCACCGCGGTGTCGAAGGCGAACGCGAGGTTCTTTCCCGTGTAGTAGTAGCCCGCGCTGTGGCCGCATTCCACGGTGCCGGCCTGCACCGCGTCCAGCACCTGCAGCCCGGGCACAATTTCGCCGGAGGCGTAGGGCCGGATCTGGAAACGGCCCTCGGTGAGCTTGGAGACCCGGTCGCTGATCAGCTCGCACACCCCGTAAAGGGTGTCCAGGCTCTTGGGCCAGCTGGTGGCCATGCGCCAGCGGATGGCTGGAGGTTGTTGCGCAATGGCCGGGGCAGCGATGGCGGCGCCTGCCGCGGCGACCCCGGTGTGCTTGAGAAATGCGCGTCTTTTCATGGAATTCCCTCCTGCTTCCAGTGCCTCGTCGGGCGACATGTTACACCACGATCCGGCGCCCGCCGGGCACGCCGGGCGCCATGAAGGAAGGTTGAAAGTGATAAAATTCCCGACTTTCCCTTCCTAGTATCGGATTTCCGGCCATGTTTAGCGCCAAGCACACCATTCAGGCGATTGATCCAGAACTCTGGCAGGCCATGGAACGCGAGTTCCAGCGCCAGGAAGACCACATCGAACTCATCGCCTCCGAAAACTACACCAGTCCCGCGGTGCTCCAGGCGCAAGGCTCGGTGCTCACCAACAAATACGCTGAAGGCTACCCCGGCAAGCGCTATTACGGGGGCTGCGAGTACGTGGACATCGCCGAGCAGCTGGCGATCGACCGCGCCAAGGCGCTGTTCAAGGTGGAGTACGCGAACGTCCAGCCCCATTCCGGCTCCCAGGCCAATGCCGCGGTGTACCAGGCCATGCTCAGCCCGGGAGACACGATTCTGGGCATGTCGCTGGCCCATGGCGGGCACCTCACCCACGGCGCCTCCGTCAATTTCAGCGGCAAGATGTTCAAGGCGGTGACCTACGGCCTGCATCCGCAGTCCGAGGAGATCGATTACGACGCGGTGGAGCGCCTGGCCGGTGAGCACAGGCCGAAGATGATTGTCGCCGGCGCCTCGGCTTATGCCCTGCGCATCGACTGGAAGCGGTTCCGCGCCATCGCCGACTCGGTGGGCGCGCTGGTCATGGCCGACATTGCCCACTACGCCGGGCTGGTGGCGGCCGGGCTCTATCCCAGTCCGGTGGGCCACGCACACTTCGTCACCACCACCACACACAAGACCCTGCGCGGCCCCCGTGGCGGCATGATCCTCTCCAGCGCCGAGTACGAGAAGCCGCTCAACTCCAGCATTTTCCCCGGCATCCAGGGCGGCCCCCTGATGCACGTGATCGCCGGAAAGGCGGTGGCGCTGAAGGAGGCGATGACCCGGGAGTTCCGCCTCTACCAGGAGCAGGTGATCGACAATGCGCGGGTGATGGCCAAGGTGCTGCAGGAGCGTGGCCTGCGAATCGTGTCCGGGCGCACCGACTGCCACCTGTTCCTGGTGGACCTCCAGGCGAAGCACATCACCGGCAAGGACGCGGAGGCCGCCCTCGGCCTGGCCCACATCACGGTGAACAAGAACGCCATCCCCAATGACCCGCAGAAGCCCTTCGTCACCAGCGGCGTGCGCATCGGCACCCCCGCCATGACGACCCGGGGTTTCCGCGAGATCGAGGCGGAGAAACTGGCCAACCTGATCGCCGACGTGCTCGACGCCCCGACCGACGCCTCCAACCTGCAGCGCGTGGCGCGGGAAGTGAAGGCGCTGTGCGCGCGCTTCCCGGTGTACGAGGGTGCCCGGCCCGGTGCGCACGCCGCCGCATGAAGTGCCCGTTCTGCGGCGCCCCCGACACCTACGTGGTGGACTCCCGCGTCTCCGAATCGGGAGAGAGCATCCGCCGGCGCCGGCGCTGCCTCACCTGCGAGAAGCGCTTCACCACCTACGAGACGGTGGAACTGCGCATGCCCCAGATCGTGAAAAGCGATGGGCGGCGCGCGGAATTCGACCGCGAGAAGCTGCGCACCGGATTCCAGCGCGCGCTGCACAAGCGCCCGGTACCCACCGAACTGGTGGATCAGGCCATCGAGCGCATTGTCCAGAAGCTGCTTTCCCTGGGGGAGCGGGAACTGCCCTCGCGCCGGGTCGGCGAGATGGTCATGGCGGAACTCAAGAAGCTCGACGACGTGGCCTATGTGCGGTTCGCCTCCGTTTACCGCAGCTTCCAGGACGTGGAGGACTTCCGCGAGGCGATCCAGGAGGTGGAGCAGTCGCGGCGCCGGAAGAAGCGATCTTGAACCCCAGAGGCTCAGAGACACCGAGGAAGAGAAAGGATATTGGACGCAGGCGCTTCAACGATCGCGAAGCAGCGTCATTCGGGATGGCGTCTGCTGCGCCCCGCGTTCGATTGCCCCTGGTTTGCTTTGTGTCTCTGCGCCTCCGTGGCAAGAAATCCTGATGTTCACCGCTGACGATCACCGCCACATGGCCGAGGCGCTGCGCCTCGCCGAGCGGGGCCGACGCACCGCCACCCCCAACCCGCGGGTGGGCTGCGTCATCACCCGCGACGGCGAGGTCGTCGGCCGCGGCTGGCACGAGCGCGCCGGCGGTCCCCATGCCGAGGTGTTGGCACTGGCCGAGGCCGGAGACCGCGCCCGGGGCGCGAACCTCTACCTCACCCTCGAGCCCTGCGCCCACCACGGGCGCACGCCGCCCTGCGCCGAGGCGCTGGTGCGGTCCGGCGTGGCGCGCGTGGTGGCTGCCATGCAGGACCCCAACCCCCTGGTGGCGGGCAAGGGCTTCTCTATCGTGCGGGCGGCGGGCATCGAGGTTCAGAGCGGCCTGCTGGAGGCGGAGGCGCGGGAGCTAAACCTCGGCTTCGTGTCGCGCATGACCCGGGGCCGCCCCTGGGTGCGACTCAAGCTTGCCGCCAGCCTGGACGGCCGCACCGCGCTCGCCAACGGCAAGAGCCAGTGGATCACCGCTGAGGCGGCGCGGCGCGACGCGCACCGGCTGCGGGCCGAGGCCTGCGCCGTGCTCACCGGCATCGGCACGGTGCGCGACGACGACCCGCGCCTCACGGTGCGCGGCGTGGCGACCTCGCGCCAGCCCGCGCGGGTGGTCGTGGACAGCCGGCTAGAAACGCCCCCGGACGCTAAGGTGCTTGAGGGCGGCGCCCTGGTGTTCTGCGCCGTGGGCGACGGGGCCACCTCCGCGG
>DASTHR010000326.1:0-3900 GCA_035718105.1 Burkholderiales bacterium | reverse complement strand
GAAGAGCTATGGCGTGGGCGCCAGCGTGGGACTGGTTCCGCTGGGGCCGGGCACGCAAAGCGTGGAGGAGGCCATCGAGGCGGCCGACAAGTCCTGCTACGCGGCCAAGGCGCGGGGCGGCAACCGCGTCCACATACACCGCGCGCCCTCCGCGGAACTGGCCGACCATCATCGCGACGCCGCCGCGGTTTCGCGCATGGGAGAGGCGTTCGAGCGGGGCAATTTCCGGCTCTACCGTCAGCCCATCGTGCCGGTCGCGGGCCGCGGTAGCGTGCACTACGAAGTGCTGGTGCGAATGGTGGACGACCTGGGGATGCTGATTCCGCCCACGGAGTTTCTCGCCACCGCGGAGCGCTACAGCCTGCTGCCGATCCTGGACCGCTGGGTGATCACCCGCGTGGTGGACTATCTGGCGCACCACACCCTGCGCGCCAACCACGGCGGGGGGGAGCCGCCGTTCCACGCGGTGAACATCTCCGGCGCGAGCCTCAACGATAGCACGTTCAGTGACTTCCTGCGCCGCCTGCTTTCGGAGCAGCATGTGCCGTCCGAGCTTCTCTGTTTCGAGATCACCGAGACCGTGGCTATCGCCAACCTCACCAAGGCGGCGGAACTGATGCACGAGCTCAGGACCCTCGGTTGCCGCTTTGCCCTGGACGACTTCGGCGTGGGGGTGTCGTCGTTCGCCTATCTCAAGTACCTGCCGGTGGACTACCTGAAGATCGACGGCACCTTCGTGCGTGACCTGGCGACCAACCGCATGGACAGCGCCATCGTGGAGGCCATCGCGGGGGTGGGACATGCGCTGGGCATGCGCACGGTCGCGGAGTGCGTCGAGGATGCGGCGACCCTGGAGCGCCTGCGGCAGCTGCAGGTGGACTTTGCCCAGGGCAGCGCCGTGGGCGAGCCCGAACTGATGGAGGTTCGGGTCCGGCCGCGCCAGGAGGCGGGAATTGGCTAGGTTCGTGCTGGCGGCGGACATCGGCGGCACCAAGACCCTGCTGCGGCTCTCCGAATGCGCGCAGGGGCGCTGCGAAACGCTGGAGGAGAGGCGCTACGAGAACGCCGATTTTCCGGATTTCCGCGCGTTGCTTGACGATTTCCTGGGCGGCCAGGGCGCGGCGCCTGAGGCGGCGTGCTTTGCCTGCGCCGCGCCGGTCACCGGGCGCAGCCTGCGCCTGACCAACCTCGACTGGGTGATCGACGCGGACCATATCGCCCGCGGCTTTGACATTCCCCGGGTGCGCCTGATCAACGATTTCGAGGCGGTGGCCCTGTGCATCCCGGGGATCGGGGACCGCGAGCTGGTGACACTGCAGCCGGGGCGGCCCCGGGCGGACGCGCCGCGGGTGGTGCTGGGGGCCGGTACCGGCCTGGGGGTGGCCTGGCTGATGCCGGCCGGTCCCGCGTGGCTGCCCATCGCCACCGAGGCGGGGCACATGGATTTCGCCCCGGCGGGAGAACTGCAGATGAACCTGGCGCGCTGGCTGGCGCAGAAATTCGGCCATGTCTCCTGGGAACGGGTGGTGTCGGGGCCCGGCCTGGTGGAACTCTTCGCCTTCGTCGACGAGGAGTGCGGGGACGCGCCCCTCGGCCTGGGGATCCTCGGGCCGGGCGAGGACGCGGCGGCGCGCGTCGCCGAGCTCGCCCTCAAGCGCCGCCATCCGGCCGCCGGAGAGGCCCTGGACCTGTTCGTGCGCCTGTACGGGGCCTTCGCCGGAAATCTGGCCCTGGCGGGGCTGACCCGCGGCGGCGTGTACCTGGCGGGCGGAATCGCGCCGCGCATCCTGCAGCGCCTGGGCGAAGGCGATTTCCTGGAGGCTTTTCGCGCCAAAGGCCGTTTCGCGCCCCTGATGGCGGAAATGCCGGTGCACGTCGTGACCCATCCGGCGCCGGGCCTGCTGGGCGCCACTCTCGCCGCCGCGGAGTTGTAGCAGAGGTCGAAACGCTCACCGCAGAGGACGCGGAGGACGCAGAGGAAAATCGAATACTCGGAGGAACCCCCGACTCTGTGTTCTCCGTGATCTCCGGGGCTCAGGAATTCGCTTTTCTGGGTGTTCGGGTTAGGCGCGAGGCGGCTCGAAGGCCGCGAGCTCTTCGGGCGTGTTGATGTTGCTGAAGGCCTCCGCCTCGTCGTCGAAACGCACTTCGACCACCTTCAGGCTGGCGTACCAGGCGTCGATCTTGCGCCCTCCGGCGCGCAGGAACTGATCGAGGTGGGGCAGCAGTCCGCGCCGGCACAGGCAGAAGACGGGGTGGGACTGCTCGAAGGTGCGCGCCACCGCCAGGTCCGCGCCGCACCCATCCAGCGCGGCACGCAGGCGCGCCACGAGGTCCGCCGGCAGGAACGGCGAATCGCATGGAACGGTGGCCACCAGGGGATGGGACGCCTCCGTGAGGCCCCGGTGCAGCCCCGCCAGAGGTCCGGCGAAGCCGCCAATCTGGTCCGGGATCACGCGGCAGCCCAGGGCGCCGTAATGATCCAGGTTCTGGTTGGCGTTGATCAGCACTTCGTCCACCTGGGGTGCGAGGCGCTCCAGCACCCAGGCCACCATGGGCCGCCCCTGCAGGAGCTGCAGCCCCTTGTCCACGCCGCCCATGCGCCGGCCCTGGCCCCCGGCGAGAATAACTCCGGTGATTTTGCTGCTCATGGCAGGAGTAGCCGGTCGTCCGCGGTCAGTTTTCGGCCTGCCGGCAACTGACTACTGGCCACCCGCCTTGAACCGGTGCGCGCCGGTGAACAGCAGGTAATGCTGGTTGACGGCGCGGCCGATCATGGTGATGCCGACGCGGCTGGCCACGTCGTGGCCCATCTTGGTGAGGCCGGAGCGCGAGACCAGGAAGGGGATTTCCATCTGGGCGGTCTTGATCACCATCTCCGATGTCAGGCGGCCGGTGGTGTAGAAGATCTTGTCGCGCCCCTCGACCCGGTCCAGCCACATCATGCCGGCGATGGCATCCACGGCGTTGTGCCGGCCCACGTCCTCGACGAAGTAGAGCACTTCCGAGCCCTTGGCCAGGGCGCAGCCGTGGATCGCCCCCGACTGCTTGTAGATGGTGTCGTGGCGCCGCAGGTTGTCCAGCAGCGCGTACAGCGTGTCCCGGGTAAGGGTCACGTCATCGGGCAGGCGGATGCCGCCGATTTCCTCCATCAGGTCGCCAAACACCGTGCCCTGGCCGCAGCCGGTGGTGACGGTGCGCTTTTCCATGCGCTCCCCGAGGTCCGCGATGCCGCCGCGGGTGGTGACCGCGCAGGCATCGGTATCCCAGTCCACCTGAACCGCGGCGATGCTCTCGATGCCTGGCACCAGTCGCTGGTTGCGCAGGTAGCCGATCGCCAGCGCCTCCGGAGCGCCGCCGAGGGTCATGAGCGTAACCACCTCGCGCTTGTCCACGTACAGGGTCAGCGGATGCTCCCCGGCGATGGCCGTGGGCACGTCCTCGCCGCGCTCGTTGACGGCGGGGACCGTGTAGGTTGCCGGGCGGCCGGCGTTGCTGAGGAGCGGGCGGTAGGGGGTGTCCATTTCAGAAGGGACCAGGGGCCGGGGATCAGGGGTCAGCCAAGGGCGAGGTCTTGCTGTCCCCTGGCCCCTAGCCCCCGATGTAAGACATCTCTATCTTGCGCAGCCCGGCGGTGTTGCGGGTGCGGATTTCGGAGTAGCGGTCGGCGCGCTTTCTCCACACGCCGGTGATGAACGCCGAAATCTCCTCGTCGGCGGCCCCGCCGCGCAGCAGCGACTTGATGTCGTGGCCGTCGGTGGCGAACAGGCAGGTGTAGAGCTTGCCCTCGGTGGACAGGCGCATGCGGGTGCAGTCGCGGCAGAAGGCCTGGGTCACGGAGGCAATGACTCCGATCTCGCCGCTGCCGTCGCGGTAACGCCAGCGCTCGGCCACCTCCCC
>DASTHR010000325.1:0-11229 GCA_035718105.1 Burkholderiales bacterium | reverse complement strand
GCTTCAGTTGGTGGCAGCATGCTTGCTGATTGGTGTGTCGGCCGTGCAGGCCGCGCCGGTGATGATGTCGCCGGAGTGGGCGGCGGGCATGTGCGAAGCCTGGAACAAGGACCCGGTCCTGACCCAGAAACTGGCCGAGTCGGGCTGGATCAAGAACGACAAGGGTCGGGGCTTCAAGGTGATGCAGGTCTATCGCGCAGACTGCAAGGACAGCCCGCGGATCGAACTCAAGGTGGTCGAGAAGGACGGCAAGGTGACCTGCACCTACGGGGGCAAGGCGGAGGCCAGGCTCGATACCTCGGCCGACTACCTGATGTGGGCCGAAACCGCGCGCTGGCAGGAGATGGGACGCGGCGAATATGGGCCCATGCGCGCCATGTTTCTGCAGCGACTGCATTTTGACGGGCCCATGGGCGAGGCCATGGGCAACATGGGGCCGTTCGAGAATTTCCTGCTGCTGGTGGGCAAGGTGCCGGGAGAGACATCCTCCTGCCCCAAATGAGTATTGAGGAACGGGCCGCCCGGGGATAAGGTTTACCCCGTGCGCCTGATCCGGAATCTGGCGGGCCCCATGGCCCGCTTGCTGTTTGTGGCCCTGCTGTTGGGGGGGGCGGGCTCCGCGTTTGCGCAGAGTGCCTCGGGAGATTCAGCGCAGGCGCTGCAGGCCATGCCGGGGGCGCGGATCGAGAATCCGGCGTCGAGGGTGGGCGGCAGGTTCTGGTTTGAATCCTCGTCGCGGCCGTTTTCGCCGGATTTCTTCGAGGCCGCGGACCTGCAGCGTCGGGTGCCGATGGACCGCGTCCGGAGCTTCCTCGTGACGGCGGTGGAGCCTCCGGCCGGGGAGGGAGAGCGCGGGCTGCTCTACCGGGTCCGCCTGGAAACGGGCCGCGACGCCTATATCGCCATCGCGGATTTCGAGTCGCATCTCTATGTGGACCTGCCCGACCTGTCCGAGACGCGCCTGAAGACCGACCTCTACACGTCGCCGCAGGCCTACTTCTTTTCCATCAAGTCCATCTTCTCGGAGGAGCCGGGCGAGTTGTGGGAGCGCGTCCGGTTGCTGGGTCCTAGCCGGATCATTCAGCCGGCGCCGGGGGCGCCTTCGCGTTCCGGTACCGGGCAAAAACCCGGGCAGCCCTCACCGGGCGGGCGCTGACGAAGGCGATGCGCAGACGGGTTGCCCCGACCCGAATCGGGGTCAAGCAGGAAGTTTTTGCAGTTGCGCGCTGATCTTGGCGAGCTTGGACTCGAACGCGGCGAGTCGGTCCCGCTCCTGCTGCACCACCTGCGCCGGCGCGCGCTCGACAAAGCTGGCGTTGGAGAGCTTGCCGCTCGCCTTGGCGATCTCGGCTTCCACGGCGGCCGCCTCCCTGGAGAGGCGCTCCCGCTCCGCCGCCACGTCCACCTGTACCTCCAGCATCAACTTGAATTCACCCGCGATGGCCACCGGCGCGTCTGCGTGGGGCAGTTCGCCGTCGGCGATCTTCACTTCCGAGACCTTCGCCAGCGCCATCAGATAGGGCGCGAAGCCCTGCAGCACCTCCCGGTCTCCCGAGGCCACAAGCGGCAGCCGGTTGCCGGGGGCAACGCCCATTTCGCCGCGCAGGGCGCGGCAGGCGTTCACGATCTCCTTGAGGACCGCCACCGCCTGCTCCGCCTCCGCATCCACCCTGGCGGAGTCTGCCTCGGGGAAGGGCTGAAGCATGATGCTGGGCCCCTCCCGGCCTGCAAGTGGCGCCACCCGCTGCCACAGTTCCTCGGTGATGAAGGGGATGATGGGATGGGCAAGGCGCAGCAGCGCTTCCAGCACCCGAACCAGGGTGCGGCGGGTGGCCCGCTGCTCCGCCTCGCCGCCCCGCGCGATCTGGACCTTGGCGAGTTCCAGGTACCAGTCGCAGTACTCGTCCCACACAAACTCGTAGATGGCCCGCGCCGCCATGTCGAAGCGGTACTCGCGCATGGCCTCGGTCACCCCCTGCTCCGCCTGTTGCAGGCGACCGACGATCCAGCGGTCGGCCTGCGAGTACTCCAGCGCCGCCGCATCATCAAGGCCGACGTCCTGCCCTTCGGTGTTCATGAGGACGAAGCGGGTGGCGTTCCACAGCTTGTTGCAGAAGTTGCGGTAGCCCTCGCAGCGGTTGAGGTCGAACTTGATGTCGCGACCGTGGGTCGCGAGACTGGCGAAGGTGAACCGCAGGGCGTCCGTGCCGTAGGCGGGGATGCCGTCGGGGAAATGCTTGCGGGTGGTCTTCTCGATCGCGTCCGCCTGCTTCGGGTTCATCAGGTTGGAGGTGCGTTTGGCGACCAGCGTCTCCAGCGCGATGCCCTCGATGATGTCGATGGGGTCGATGACGTTGCCCTTGGACTTGCTCATCTTGTGGCCTTCCGCGTCGCGGATCAGTCCGTGCACGTAGACCTCGCGAAACGGCACTTTGCCGGTGAAGTGCAGGGACATCATCACCATGCGCGCCACCCAGAAGAAGATGATGTCGAAACCGGTGACCAGCACCGAACTCGGCAGGAAAGTTCTCAGCTCCGGCGTGTCCTCGGGCCACCCGAGTGTCGAGAACGGCCAGAGCGCCGACGAGAACCAGGTGTCGAGCACGTCCTCGTCCTGGGACAGCGTTCTGGCGTGGCCCGCCTGCCTTTGCGCCTCCTCCCGGCCACGGGCCACGTAGACGTTTCCGTCCTCGTCGTACCATGCGGGAATGCGGTGGCCCCACCACAGCTGGCGCGAAATGCACCAGTCCTGGATTCCGGTGAGCCATTGACGGTAAACATGCGCCCAGCTCTCCGGGACAAAGCGCAACTCGCCCGTCTCGACCGCTTCCAGACCCCGCCGGGCCAGGCCCTCCATGGCGACGAACCACTGGTCGGTGAGCAGCGGCTCGATCACGGCGTGGGTGCGGTCCCCGCGCGGGACCATGAGCTTGTGGGCTTTTATCTCGGAGATCAGCCCCTGGGCCTGGAGGTCCTCCACGACCCGGCGCCGGGCATCGAACCGGTCCAGCCCCTGGTACTGCGCGGGGGCCATGTCGTTGATCCGGGCATCCAGGGTGAAGATGTTGATCGGCGGCAGGTGATGGCGGGTACCCACCTGGTAGTCGTTGAAGTCGTGGGCGGGGGTGATTTTCACCACGCCGGTGCCGAACGCCGGATCCACATACTCGTCGGCGACGATGGGGATGGTGCGCTCCGCAAGCGGCAGCCGCACGTGGCTGCCGACGAGATGGCGGTAGCGGTCGTCATCCGGGTGCACCGCCACCGCCACGTCGCCGAGCATGGTTTCGGGCCGCGTGGTGGCAACTTCCAGGTAGCCGTCGCCGAAGGACCAGGCGACCGACTCCTCCAGCGGGTAGCGGATCACCCACAGATTGCCGTCTTCCTCCTGGGACACCACTTCCAGGTCCGACACGGCGGTCTGCAGCACCGGATCCCAGTTGACCAGGCGCTTGCCCCGGTAGATGAGGCCCTGCTCGTAGAGGCGCACGAAAACCTCGGTCACGGCGCGGGAAAGGCCCTCGTCCATGGTGAAGCGCTCCCGCGACCAGTCGCAGGACGCGCCCAGCCGGCGCATCTGGCGGGTGATGGTGGAACCCGACTCCTCCTTCCACTTCCAGACCCGCTCCAGGAACTTCTCGCGCCCCAACTCGCGCCGGCTCGTGCCCTCCTGGTCCAGCTGGCGCTCGACCACGATCTGGGTGGCGATGCCGGCATGGTCGGTGCCCGGTTGCCACAGGGTGTTGAAGCCCCGCATGCGGTGGTAGCGTATCAGAGCGTCCATCAGCGTGTCCTGGAACGCGTGGCCCATGTGCAGGGTGCCGGTCACGTTGGGCGGGGGCAGCATGATGGCGTAGGCCGCCCGCCCGGGTTGGGTCGCGGCGCGGAAATGGCCTGCGGCCTCCCATTCGGGGTACCAGCGGCTCTCGACGGCCGCGGGCTCGAAACTCTTGGCGAGGGGCTCCATGGGGGGGGTCCTGGCGGGAAGGGCGGACATTATAGCGGATGGCTCCGCGGCGGGCGCCGCAGCCAGGGCGGCTCCCAGCTTGCTCTCGAGGGTGCGGGCGACGGTTTCGCGCGCCGCCTGGGAGAGGTCCTGCTTCACTTCGGTGAGCATCGAGGCCAGGGAGTCGGCCAGCAGTTCTACCAGCCGCGGCGAAAGGCGCTGCTCGATGGACTCGCTGATGTGGCGCTCGAGGTGCTGCAGGGCCTCCTCAAAAACCTGCCGGGCCATTTCCCCGGCCGGCGGCGCCACGGCGTTCACGTGCGGAGGCCCGGCGAACGCGACCGCTGCGGGTGGCTCGCCGGTTTCCGCGGCGTCCCGGGTACCCGGTCGTGGCGGAGCGCTCGCCGCGGATGGCGGAAGTTCGTCCACCACCTCGGTAAGCAGCGGGATCTCGTCCGCAGCGACCGTCGCCGGCGGCGACGGCGCGGGACCGGCCGGAACGCCCCGGTGTTTCGCCATCAGCGCGTTGGCCTTGTCGAGGAGCTCCGACTCGCTCCCGAGATCGACCGGGTCCTTTTCCTGCCCCATGCGTCAGGCCGGTCCGGTCGCGCCGCCGCGCAAATCGTGGTGGCGAATCTCATAGCCGCGGTCGCGGTAGAAGCGGAAGCGGTCCCGCCCCGCCTTCCGGTCCGCCTCATCGGTGCCGACGATCTCCACCAGGCGCTGGAACCGGCTGAAGCAGGCCGGCCACTCGTCCCTCAGGTTTACCAGCACGCCGTCGTGCACCAGTACGTCCTCGAGATGGTCGATGATCACCGGCGTCACGCCGGCCAGCGGCGAGCCCGCGCGGCAGTGGGGTATGAACCCCGTCGGCGGCAGCGTCCAGAGCAGGCGGTCGAGGCGCTCGGTGGCCGAGGCGTCCGCGGTCAGCAGCATGACGCGCATGCCCTGCTGCATGGCCTTTGCCGCCACGCGGCACGCCGTCTCCAGTTTGTCCTCGGCGTGGGTGTAGAAGTCGATCTGGGTCACGCCTGGGTGGAACCTGGATTGGTGATCGACGTAGGCCTGTCCTGCGGCGCCCGGCTTGATCCCGCCGCGGGCTACCTGGCCGCGGCAGCCGCGCGCCGGATCAGAAACTGGGTGAGCAGCGGCACCGGGCGGCCGGTAGCGCCCTTTTCCTTGCCGGACTTCCAGGCCACGCCCGCGATGTCGAGGTGGGCCCAGCGATACTTCTTGGCGAAGCGCGACAGGTAGCAGGCCGCGGTCACGCTCCCTGCGGGCCGGCCGCCGATATTCGCCATGTCGGCGAAGTTGCTCTTGAGCTGCTCCTGGTAGTCGTCCCACAGGGGAAGCTGCCACGCGCGGTCGCAGGCTAGGTCACCCGCCGCGAGGAGTTCCCGCGCCAGGGCGTCATCGTTGGCAAACAGCCCCGATGCCACGTGCCCGAGCGCGATCACGCAGGCTCCGGTGAGGGTCGCGATGTCCACCACCACCTCGGGATTGAAGCGCTCGGCGTAGGTGAGGGCGTCGCACAGGATCAGCCGCCCCTCGGCGTCCGTGTTCAGGATCTCGATGGTCTGGCCAGACATGCTGGTCACAACGTCCCCCGGCTTGGTGGCATTTCCCCCCGGCATGTTCTCGCAGGTCGGGATGACGCCCACCAGGTTGATGGGGAGCTGCATCTGGGCGGCGGCCTTGACGGTGCCGAGCACGCTGGCGGCCCCGCACATGTCGAACTTCATCTCGTCCATCTCGGCGGCCGGCTTGAGCGATATTCCGCCGGTGTCGAAGGTGATGCCTTTTCCCACCAGCACCACCGGGCGTGCGTTGCGTCCGGCGCCGTGGTACTCGAGGCTGATGAGCCTGGCGGGCTCCCGGCTGCCCCGGGTCACGGCGAGAAGCGCGCCCATCTTGAGCCGCTCCATATCCTTCTGTCCGAGAATCTCGGACTTCAGGTCGTAGGCCTTGGCCATGCCCAGGGCCTGCTCGGCGAGGTAGCCCGGCGTGCAGATGTTCGAGGGCAGGTTGCCAAGGTCCTTCGCCAGGTTGATGCCCTGGGCGGTCGCAAGCCCCTGGCGCAGTGCTTCCTCCGCGGCGGGCAGGTCGCCGCGGCTCGGAACCCAGAGGGTAAGCCGGCGCAGGGCGCGGCGCTGCTCTTCCGCCTTGCTCTTGAGCCGGTCGAAACGGTAGCTGGCGGCGGTCGCCGCGATCACTGCCTGGTACACTCTCCATGCGGGATCGTGCTTGCGCAGCGGAAGCTCGGTCAGGCACAGGACGGCATCGACCGCCCCCGTGTCGCTCAGCGCGCGCACCGCCGTCTGGACGGCCTCCAGGAATTCCTTTTCGCGGAACTCGCGCTCGCGGCCCAGGCCCACCAGCAGCACACGGTCGCAGGGGAGTCCGTCGACGGAGTGAAGCAGCAGGGTTGATCCGCGCCGGCCGTCCATGTCGCCTCGGCGCAGAATTTCAGTGAGCTGGCCCTTCGAGGCCTTGTCCAGAACCGCCGCCGCCGCCGACAGCTTGCGCGGCTCGTATATGCCGGCCACCACGCAGGCGCTGCGCTGCTTGTCCGGGCTGCCGCTTTTTATGCTAAATTCCAAGCTCTTCCTCGCTGTCTAAACCATGCGCGCGGCGCGTGCGTCGGATGCCGAATTATCCACGGACTCAATCCGAAAAGTCAAAACGCTCCCGCGTGTTCGAGCGCGCCCTGGTGGCGGAGTTCACCGCCATCGCAGCCGGCGTGATCCTGATACTGGTGGGCATCACGATCGTTACGCAGCTGGTGCGCCTGCTGGGGCAGGCCGCGGTAGGCCTGATCGCGCCCGATGCCGTGGTCGCGTTCCTAGGCTTCCGCGCGCTGAATTCGCTGCCGGTCCTGCTTTCGATTTCACTGTTCGTTTCCGTCCTCCTTGCCCTGACGCGCAGCTACCGGGACTCCGAGATGGTGGTCTGGTTCGGCTCCGGGATGAGCCTGCTCGCCTGGGTGCGGCCGGTCCTGCGATTCGCCTTGCCGGTGGTGTTTACCGTCGCCCTGTTGTCGCTGTTGCTCTCGCCGTGGGCCGGCAGCCGCAGCCAGGAGTATCAGCGCCAGCTCGAGGCACGCGATGACGTGTCGCAGATCGCTCCCGGGGTGTTCCACGAGTCAAAGCACGCCGACCGGGTGTTCTTCGTGGAGCAGGTGGAGGGCGATGCGCGCCGGGTCGCCAACGTTTTCGTGCAGTCGCTGCAGCAGGGGCGGGTCGGCATCATGGTGGCCAGGGAGGGGTTCCAGGAGCTGGACGCCTCCGGCAACCGCCACATCGTGCTGCTGGACGGTTTCCGTTACGAGGGCGATCCGGGCTCCCCGGAGTACCGGAGAATGGAGTTCGAGCGTTACCGCATGCTGGTGTCCGCCGGGGAAGCGAAATCCCGGGAGCCGCCGCCCACCTCGCTCTCCACGCTGGAGCTGATCAAGAAGCCGACGCCGTTGAACATCGCCGAGCTGCAATGGCGGCTCGGGATTCCGGTGAGCGCGCTGCTGCTGGCGCTGGCGGCGATCCCGCTCAGTTTCGTGAACCCGCGCGGCGGACGCTCCCTCAACCTGATCATGGCAATCCTGGTGTACGCCATCTACAGCAACCTGCTGAGCATGGTGCGGTTGTGGATCGCACTGGGCAAGGTGTCCGCCCTGGGGGGATTCCTCGGCGTGCACGGCCTGATGCTGGCCCTGCTCGCGGTGCTGTTCTACCGCCGCATCCGGCTGCGGCTGTTTTCGGGACCGCGCCGGTGAGCATCCTCGCGCGCTACCTGGGCAAGGAAGTGGCGGCGGCCACGTTTCTGGTACTGCTTGCGCTGCTGGCGCTGTTCGCGCTGCTCGACCTGGCGCGGGAGCTCGGGATCATGGGGCTGGGCAACTACCAGATCTCCCGTGTCCTGCTGTTTGTGGCGCTCAGCATGCCCGGCCACGTCTACGAGCTGCTGCCTTTGGCGGTGCTGATTGGGGCCATCATCGCCCTGACCCAGCTGGCCCTTCATTCCGAGTACATGGTGATGCGCGCATCGGGGGCGTCCGTGCCGCGGATTGCGTTGGCGATATCGGTGGTGGGGGTGGTGTTCGCCCTCGTGACATTTCTTTTTGGCGAGTTGGTCGCGCCGGCCACGGAGCGCCTGGCACAGCAGCTGCGCCTGAAGGCGCTCTCCGGCGTGGTGGCGCAGCAGTTCCGCTCGGGGCTTTGGGTGAAGGATGAGGGCCGCTTCGTCAACGTCCAGCAGGTGTTGGCGGATGCGACCTTGGTCGGGGTGAGGATCTTTGAGTTCGACAAGGAATTCCGCCTGCGCTCGATGAGCCACGCCGCCCGCGGAACCTACGACGGGCCGAACCTCTGGGTTCTGCAGGACGTGAGGCAGACGCGACTGGAAGGCGATCGCGCCGTCGCGGCCATCGTTCCGAGGGTGGAGTGGCGCTCCGAGCTGAACCCGGACATCCTGGGCGTGCTTCTGGTGGATCCGCAGCAGATGTCCGCGACCCACCTCTGGAGCTACGTCCAGCACCTGAGGGAGAACCGCCAGAAGTCCTCACGCTACGAAATCGCGCTCTGGTCGAAGTTCATCTATCCGCTGGCGGTGATGGTGATGCTGGTGCTGGCGCTTCCGTTCGCGTCGCTGCAGCGGCGCACCGGCGGGGTCGGCGGGCGGATCGTCGCCGGGATCATGCTGGGGCTGAGCTTCCATCTGCTTTCGCGGCTGTTTGCCCACGCCGGTCAGCTCAACGACTGGCCCCCGCTGTTCGCGGCCGCATTTCCCAGCCTCGCTTTTCTCGGCATTGCAGCGGGGATGCTCTGGTGGGTGGAGCGCCGGTGAGGCGATGCGGCCGTGGAACGGCCCGGATGTCCCCGCGGCTCAGGGAGCCGCTGCCGGATCATCAGTCCTGACAATCGTTGTCCCGGCCAGCCGGTCGTGGAGGAACTGCCGGTTGCGATCCGCGAAAGACCAAAGCAGACCGAGACCGACGAGTCCGACGGACGGGATCGCCAGCGCGAATCGCAGCCAGGCGTCGCGCCACGAAAGGGGCGCTCCGTCGCGCCGCAGCAGCCGCAGGCGCCAGGCGCGCATCGCGATCGTCTGGCCGCCATGGGTCCAGAACCAGGTGAAATACAGCCCGATTATTCCCAGCAGGTAGGCCTGAAACAGTGGCCTTACGGCGGTGGCTGCGGCATCGGGACTGACCAGGAGAAAAGCCAGACTTGAAACCAGCAGCAGGGCGAGGACGATGAGGGACTCGTAGACCATGCCGGCGAGGCGGCGCGCGAGGCCCGCCGGGGCGGACGCGGACATTCCGGCAGCCATCAGCGCGGTTGCGACGGGCCGCTCGCGGGAGGCGGCGCCGTGACGGGTGTCTCCGGCGCGGCCTGATCAGCCTCGAACTGCTGGTAAGCCTGCCACTTCTGCTTTACTTCCTCGCGTTTTTCGGGGGGGAGTTTGTTCAGGTTCTGGTAATTGCGCCGGGCACGTTCGCGGTCCGCGAAACTGAGCTTGCTCCACTCCTCAAGACGGGACCTGATGCGAGCCTGTTGTTCCGGGGTAAGCTTTGGATAGTGCTTGGCCACCACCAGCAACTTCTCCTTCTGGCGGTCGGGAAAGCCGTCCCATTGTTTCGCCAGCGGGGCGAGCACCTGGCGCTGTTCCGCGGTGAGTTGTGACCAGGAAGGTTGCTTGGTGGTTTGGCCGACGGAGATCCCGGGGATCGCGAGCAGCAGCGCAAGAATTATTGCTCCGAGCGTCTTACCCATGCATCGAATCTGTGGTCGAGGTAGGCGTTGACCGGCAGATCATCGGCGAGCAGAAGCGCGTCAATCTCGCCGAGTTCGGATCCGGTATCCGAGAAGTGCCAGTAGCCGAGGGCGAAAAGCAGCGCCAGGAGCACCGCGAAGGGCACCCAGAGGCGGGCCCCGGGGTGGCCGCCGTGCTTAAGGGCTGCTCCGGCGTGGCCCGACCAGGCGAGACCAAAGGCGGGCCTGTGCTCGACATGGCGCGCCAGGGCCTCACTGCGCGCCTCCTGCAGGCGCCGCAATGTTTCCCCGTCGATCTGTCTCGTGCTTTGGTTAAGGTGTCTCGTTATAGCGTTGGCTACGCGCTGCTCGTTCATAGCTCAACTCCTCGTGCCCTGAGTGTCGCCGCCAGCGCGTGCGTCGCGCGCGAGCAATGGGTTTTCACGCTGCCCTCGGAGCATCCCATGGCAGACGCGGTTTCGGCAACGTCCAGACCCTCCCAGTAACGCAAGAGGAAGGCCTGGCGTTGACGAGGCGGCAGGTCGGCAATCGCTTCCTCAATAAAAGCAACAAGTTGCGAACTTTCCAGCTCCTTGGCCGGATCGCCCGCCAACTTGGATTGATCAGTGGCCACCAGAGTTTCCAGCGGATCGGCTTCCTCGCTTTCATGGCCCGGAACCAGGCTGGAAAACAGGGTGGTCCACAGCGATCGCACCTTCTGGCGGCGGTAATGGTCCCGGATCGTGTTCTGGAGGATGCGCTGGAACAGCAGCGGCAACTCCGCGGCCGGTTTGCCCGAGTACTTCTCAACCAGCTTGAACATGGCTTCCTGCACCACGTCCAGGGCCACGTGCCGATCCCGCACCGCGAACAGCGCCTGCTTGAAGGCACGGCGTTCGCTTTCGGCAAGGAAATCGGATAGTTCCCTTTGGCTGGCCAGAGGCGTTGTCCCTGCGGCGGGTGGAATAACCCCGCTCGTGTTTGGCGGCCACTATATCAAATGCCGCGGGACGCTGCAGGCACCGGGGTTCTCCGTCAAGGACGAGAAGCTACCGGGCTTGACCAACGCAAGGGCAGCGTTTACGCTTCGAAGTTTTCGCAAACCCAAAATATATCAGAAGAAAATTATGGAGTTGACGGGCGCAGAAATCCTCGTGCGTTGCCTTCAGGAAGAGGGCGTGGAGCACGTTTTCGGGTACCCCGGCGGCGCTGTTCTCTACCTGTACGACGAGTTGTTCAAGCAGGACAAGGTCAAGCACATCCTGGTCCGCCATGAACAGGCCGCGGTGCACGCGGCCGACGGGTACGCCCGGTCCAGTCAGAAGGTCGGCGTATGCCTCGTGACCTCGGGTCCGGGGGTGACCAATGCCGTCACCGGCATTGCCACGGCTTACTTGGACTCGATCCCCATGGTGGTGATCACGGGACAGGTCCCGACCCACGCAATCGGCCAGGATGCGTTCCAGGAGGTCGACACCGTCGGCATCACCCGGCCCTGTGTCAAGCACAACTTCCTGGTCAAGGATATCCGGGAAC
>DASTHR010000324.1:0-2739 GCA_035718105.1 Burkholderiales bacterium | reverse complement strand
GGCCACGCCCACGGAGGCGGCCGCCGTGGGGGCGGTGGGCGGAGCGCTGCTGGCGGCGGCCTATGGCAACCTCAACTTCACCGTGGTCAAGGAGTCGGTGTTCCTCACCGCCAAGACTTCGGCCATGGTGTGCTGGCTGTTCGTGGGCTCCTCCATCTTCTCCGCGGCCTTCGCCCTGCTGGGCGGCCAGGAGATCGTGGAGAACTGGGTGATGTCCCTGGGCCTCACCAAGATCCAGTTCCTGCTGCTGTCCCAGTTCATCATCTTCATCCTGGGCTGGCCCCTGGAGTGGACCGAGATCATCGTGATCTTCATGCCCATCTTCATCCCGCTGCTGGACAACTTCGGCGTGGATCCGCTGTTCTTCGGCCTGCTGGTGGCGCTCAACCTGCAGACGGCGTTCCTTTCGCCCCCCGTGGCGATGGCCGCCTTCTACCTCAAGGGCGTGGCGCCGCCCCACGTAACCCTGAACCAGATCTTCGCCGGAATGCTGCCCTTCATGGGCATCCAGATCGTGGCCCTCGCCCTGCTCTATGTCTTCCCCGAGATCGGGCTCTGGCTGCCGGAAGTGCTTTACAAGTGATTCACTGACGCAGGAGAGCGGCGCCGCCCCGGCGGCGCCGTTATTCTTTCCCCCCATGGCTGCTTCCGCTTTTCCGGCCGACGTGCTCGCGCGCATGCGCCGCCTGCGCTGGACGGCCTTCGGCCTGGTGGCAGCCGCCTTCGTGCTCTCCTTCTTCCACCGCATCGCGCCCGCCGCCATCGCGGGCGAACTGCGGGAGGCGTTCAATGCCAGCGGCACCGCCCTGGGGGTGCTCGCGGCCACCTATTTTTACGTCTACACGGTGCTGCAGATCCCCACGGGCGTGCTGGCCGACACGATGGGGCCGCGGCGCATCGTGGCCCTGGGCAACCTGCTGGCCGGCATCGGTTCCATCTGGTTCGCGTTTGCCGCGACCCTGCCGGAGGCGGCGGCGGGGCGCGCCCTGGTGGGGCTCGGGGTCTCGGTCGCGTTCATCGCCCTGCTCAAGCTCAATGCCGCCTGGTTTCACGAGTGGGAGTTTGCCACCTTGGCCGGACTCACCATGCTCATGGGCAACCTCGGGGCGGTGCTCTCCGCCGCGCCCCTGGCCTGGGCGGCGACGGTCACTTCCTGGCGCAACGTGTTCGCGGTCATAGGCGTGTTCTCCCTGGCGCTGGCGCTGTTCACCTGGTTCCTGGTGAAGGATGACCCGCGGGACGCGGGCCTGCCCAGCATGCGCGAACTGGACGGTCTGCCGCCGCACCCGCCCCATGAGGGCCACTGGCTGGAGGGGCTTGCGCGGGTGCTGCGCAACCGGCTCACCTGGCCGGGCTTCTTCGTGAACTTCGGGCTGGGGGGCACCTTCCTCACCTTCGCCGGGCTGTGGGCCGTGCCCTACCTGGTGCAGGCCCACGGCATGGCCCGCAACGTGGCCACCTGGCACACCAGCGCCATGCTGGTGGCGTTCGCGCTCTCCGCGTTTGCCGTCGGCCGGCTCTCGGATCGCTTGGGGCGCCGCAAGCCGCTGATGCTCGGGCTCGGCTCGCTGTATGTCCTGTGCTGGCTGCCCTGGGTGTCGGTCGTGGCGCTGCCGCTCTGGGGCAGCATCGCCCTGTTTGCGGCGATGGGCGTGTGCGGGGCGGGTTTCACGCTGTCATGGACCAGCGCCAAGGAGGTGAATCCGCCGGCGCTGTCGGGGATGGCCACCAGCGTGGTGAACACCGGCGTGTTCCTCGGCCCGGCGCTGTTCCAGCCGTTGGTGGGCTGGGCACTGGACCGGGCCGCTCCGGCCGCCGCGGGGAACTACCCGCCGGAGGCATTCGGCGCCACGTTGCTGCTGCTGATGGGATTCGCCGCGCTGGGGCTTGCCAGCGCATTCTGTGTCCGCGAGACTTACTGCAGAAACATCGCGCCGGAGCAATGACGACATGAAGCCAAGGATCCTGGTGACCCGGGAGGTTTTCGACGAAGTGCTCGATTACCTGCGACAGCACTTCGAGGTCACGGACAACCAGACGGATGCGCCGCTGGACGCGGAGTCGCTGGCGGCTCTCGCAGCGGACAAGGAGGGCCTGATGACGGCGCTCACCGAGCGCGTGGACGAGGCGCTGCTGGCGCGCTGTCCGAAGCTCAGGGCCGTGTGCAACATTGCGGTGGGCTACAACAACATAGACGTTCCCGCCTGCACCCGGCGCAGGGTGGTGGCGACCAACACGCCCGGGGTCCTGGACGAAAGTACCGCCGACCTGGCCTGGGCGCTGATTCTCGCCGCCGCGCGGCGCGTCACCGAGGCCGAGGCTTACCTGCGCGCCGGGCGCTGGAAGCGCTGGGAGCTGAAGCAGCTTCTGGGGGCGGACGTGCACCACGCCACACTCGGCGTCATCGGCATGGGGCGCATCGGCCAGGCCATCGCGCGCCGCGCCGCCGGCTTCGAGATGCGGGTGATCTACCACAACCGCAGCCGGCTCGAGCCTGCCCTGGAGCGGAAGCTGAACGCGGCGCATGCCGGCAAGGAGGAACTCCTGGAGCAGGCAGACTTCGTGGTGCTGCAGGTTCCCTACTCCGCCGCCACCCATCATCTGATCGGGGAAGCGGAGCTCAGGCGCATGAAGCGCTCCGCGATCCTGGTGAACACGGCCCGCGGCGGCGTGGTGGACGACGTCGCGCTGGCCCGGGCGTTGCGCGAGGGGACCATCCGCGCCGCGGGCCTGGACGTG
>DASTHR010000323.1:0-2685 GCA_035718105.1 Burkholderiales bacterium | reverse complement strand
CGGTGTATGTGGACGCGGTTGCCGCCCCGCGCCTTGGCCGCGTAGCAGGACTTGTCGGCCGCCTCGATGGCCTCCTCCACGCTTTGCGTGCCCGGCCCCAGCGGAACCAGTCCCACGCTGGCGCCCACGCCATAGCTCTTCCCGCGCCACTGGAAGCGGAAGTCCCGCACCGTCTCGCACAGTTCGTTGGCGATGCGGATCGCCTGCTCCAGGGGACAGGCTTCTAGCAGCACCCCGAATTCGTCGCCACCGAGCCGCGCCAGGGTGTCGCTGCCGCGGATGCGGGCGTGCATCGCCACCGCCAACTGCCGCAGCAGATCGTCGCCCGCCACGTGCCCGCAGTCGTCGTTCACCTGCTTGAACCGGTCAAGGTCCATGAACAGCAGCGCGTGCTGCCTGCCGTGGCTGCGGGTCGTGTCGAGCATCTCGGCCAGGCGACGCTCGAACTCCCGGCGGTTGGCAAGCCCGGTAAGCGGATCGTGGCTCGCCTGCCAGGAAAGCCGCCGCGCCAGGGTGCGCAGATGGGTCACATCGCGGAACACGACAATGTTGCCGACGATCTGCCCGGCGCGATCCCGGATCGGGGACGCGGTGTCCTCCACCGGAAACTCGCGCCCTTCGCGATGCACCAGCCGCACCCCCGCGGCCAGCGTTCCGCCCCGGCGCTCCAGCCCCCTGCCGTGGTCCTCGAACTGCACCGGCGCCCGGCTGTCCTCGTCAACGATGCTGTAGACCTCCCGCAGCGGCCGCCCCCGGGCCGCCTCCCGGCTCCAGCCCGTGAGCTTCTCCGCCACCGGATTGAGGTCCTCCACCTCGCCCGCGGCGCCGGTGACGATAACCCCGTCGCCGATGGAGTAAAGGGCCACGTGAGCCCGCTCGCTCTCCCTCTGGAGGGCGTCGCCGATGGTGTAGATATAGCGGATCACCAGCCAGGCCACCAGCATCCCGATCGCGATCGCCCCCAGGCGCAGGCCCATGGTGACGGCCAGGGACTCCCGGGCTTCCCGGTCCACGCGGTCCACGGCCCCCACCAGCTGCACCCGCTGCCGCTCCTGCAGCGCGGCAACCCGCACCCCCAGGCGATCCTTGATGGTCTCCTCCCACTCCCCGTGCACTCGCGCGGCCTCGGCGCCCTGCCCGTCGAAAACGAGTTGCGCCAGGCGCCGCTGCGTGTCGCGCGCCTCGGCTGCAGCCTCCAGGGCTTCGGCGAGGACCTGCGCGTCGCCGCCGGCCATCGGGCCCGCCGCCCGCAGCCGGTCCAGGGCCTGCTCGAAGCGCGCCTCCGCGGCGCGGAACTGTATCCGGGCCTGCTCCCGCTGGCGCGAATCCGTCGCCTCCATCACGCCATGCACCGCCTCGGACAGTGCCAGGTTGCCGGCCACCAGTTCCGAGGCGCGCTCGGAACGCAGTGCGTGCCCCTGGACGATCTCCTGGACCTTGTTCCTGACCGACTGGAGGCGCGCGAAGTCCAGGGTCACCAGCGCCAGGGTGATGGCAATCACGACCGCGAAGCCGAGAATGGTGACGTTGCGCGCCCGGGCGGGCAGGCGGATGGAATCAGAATGCATCGCGGTAAGGGAGTCGCGCGGCCGGGTCCTGGCGGAAGAACGCGCGAAGCTGTTCATACACCGGCGGATACGCCTGCTGGAGTACCCAGGGGATCAGGAAGAAGGCCTCGCAGGACACCGCAAAAAACTCGTCCGGCCCTTCGCCGGCGTAGGGGTCGATGGCCGTCTCCTCTCCCGACTCCACCCGCCGGCACAGGTCCTCGTAGGCGGCGGAAAACTCCCGCGCCCAATCCTCCCGGCTGATGCCGGAATGCAGCGGCGGCCGGCCGTCGGAGGCGCCATCCAGCATGTCTAGCTTGTGGGCGAATTCGTGGATGACGACATTATATCCGGCGTCGATGTCCGGGCACTCCACGTCCGAGGACGCGAGGATCAGGGGCCCGCGCTCCCAGGATTCCCCGGTGCGGGGCTCCCGCACCCGATGCACGATGCCGTGCTCGTCGGTGTACTCGTGGTCGCTCAGGAACTCGTCGGGATAGACAATCACCTCCACCCATCCCCGGTACCAGCCCAGGTCGAGATTGAGGATGAGCAGCGCGGCCTGGGCCGCGATCAGCACCCGCATCTCATCGGTGATCTCGTGGCCGCGGGCGCCGTGAATGTCCTTCTCGTGGAGGAACAGGGTCGCCAGTTCCCGCAGTCGCTGCCGCTCCTCGCCGGAGAGCCCGTCGAAGAACGCAAAGCGCGCCAGCACCTCCTCCCACAAGCTGTCCTCGAGGGGCTTGCGCTCGAGGATGCGGCGCCGCTGCCAGTCGCGGAACTTGTCCAGCATGCCCGTGCTCACCGCCCCCCGGCGAGCGCCGCGGCCACGGCCGCCAGGCCGTGGGTGACCCGCGCCAGGCGCCAGTGATCCACCCGCCCCGGCGTGTCACCGGGCAGGTGGTACCAGGGATAACGGTACAAGGCGGTGTCGGTCACCATCACGCCATCAAAGCCTTCCTGCCAGAACGACCAGCGGTCGGACCACCCCACGCCGGGTATCGCCCCGGGCAGCGCCCCGCCCTCGGACGGAAAGGCCTCCGCCGCCCGGAACAGTTCCACGCAGCGGCGAACCAGCTTCGCCGAGCCCAGGTTTCCGACGAAGCCCACGAAGTTGCCGGCCGCCGGATACATGAGT
>DASTHR010000322.1:0-2765 GCA_035718105.1 Burkholderiales bacterium | reverse complement strand
TCCAGGGTGTTCACGTTGACTAGGTGCCGCAATTCCCGCACCTGCGCTTTCACCGTTCGGGTGCCGTGCTTGAGCAGGTAGCGCCGCCGCGGATCCAGGGGCTGTTCCCCGAACCACACCAGGGTGGCCTCGATATCGCGGGTAGGCTGCAGCGCGTCCTCGGACCTGACGATGACATCGCCCCGGGAGATGTCCAGCTCGTGCTCCAGCAGCAGCATCACCGACTGGGCGGCATGGGCGGCGTCAAGGTCGCCGTCTTGGGTGTGGATGGAGCGAACGCGGCTGCTCACGCCGGAAGGCAGTACCTTCACCGGATCACCCACGGCGATTTCCCCGGATTCCACCCGCCCCGCGTAACCGCGGAAGTCGGCGTGATCGGCCGTACCCGGCCGGCACACCCACTGCACCGGGAAGCGGAAATCTTCGGTGTTGATGTCGTGATCAATCTCCAGGGTTTCCAGGTGTTCCAGCAAAGTGGGCCCGTCGTACCAGTCCAGGCGATCACCCCGCTTCACCACCATGTCGCCGAGGAGCGCGGAAAGTGGAATCGCGGTGAGGTCCGTCAGGCCCAGGCCGGCGGCGAAGGCGGTGAACTCGTCGCGGATGCCGTGGAACACTTGCGCTGACCAGCCCACCAAATCCATCTTGTTCACCGCCAGCACCACATGGGGAATGCCCAGCAGGGCGGCGATGTGGGCATGGCGCCGCGACTGGGTTAGCACGCCCTTGCGCGCGTCCACCAGCACCACCGCCAGGTTGGCGGTGGAGGCGCCGGTGGCCATGTTGCGGGTGTACTGCTCGTGCCCTGGAGTGTCGGCGATGATGAACTTGCGCCGCGGCGTGGCGAAGTAGCGGTAGGCCACGTCGATGGTAATGCCCTGTTCCCGCTCGGCGGTGAGGCCGTCGGTGAGCAGCGACAGGTCGAGCCCCTCCAGTCCCCGTCGCCGGGTGCCGCGCGCCACCGCCGCCAGCTGGTCCTCGGCGATGGCGCAGGTGTCGTGCAGCAGCCGCCCGATGAGGGTGCTCTTGCCGTCGTCCACGCTGCCGCAGGTGATGAAGCGCAGCAGTTCCGCGTGCCTGAAGTCTATGTTGTCAATTGCCGACATCGCCCAAACCCTTTCAACACAGAGGCACGGAGAAAAGCCGCTCAGGACTTTTCACGAATCCCTCTGTGCCTCTGTGTCTCTGTGGTTATCTCAGAAATACCCTTCCCGCTTGCGCAGTTCCATGGACGCCTCGGAGGTCTGGTCGTCCATGCGCGTCGCGCCGCGCTCGGTGACGGTGGCCACGGCGGTCTCGGCGATGATCGCCGCCACCGTTGCGGCCTCCGACGCCACCGGACAGGTGCAGGTCATGTCGCCCACGGTGCGAAAGCGCACCGAAACCGCCTCCACGGTCTCGCCGGGGCGGGGCTGCACCAGCTCCGACACCGGCACCAGCTGCGCGCCGCGGCGCACCACCGCGCGCCGATGGGCGAAATAGATGGGCGGCACCTGGAGCCGCTCGCGGGCGATGTACTGCCAGACGTCCATCTCGGTCCAGTTGCTTATGGGGAACACCCGAACGTGCTCGCCGGGATGGACGCGGGTGTTGTACAGGCTCCAAAGTTCGGGGCGCTGGTTCTTCGGGTCCCACTGGCCGAACTCGTCGCGGAAGGAGACGATGCGCTCCTTGGCGCGGGCCTTTTCCTCGTCGCGCCGGGCGCCCCCTATCAGTGCGTCGAAACCGAACTCGGCGACGGCATCCAGCAGGGTCACCGACTGATGGGCGTTGCGCCCCTCGTCGGGCCGCTTCAGCACCACCCGCCCGGCGCGGATGGAATCCTCCACCGAGCGCACGATCAGTCGCTCGCCCAGTTCCGCAGCCCGGGCGTCGCGAAAGGCGATCACCTCGGGGAAGTTATGCCCGGTGTCAATGTGCAGCAGGGGGAACGGGAAGCGCGCCGGCCGGAACGCCTTCTCCGCCAGGCGCAGCAGCACGATGGAGTCCTTGCCGCCGGAGAACAGCAGCGCGGGGTGGGCGCACTCTCCCGCCACCTCCCGCAGGATATGGATCGCCTCCGACTCCAGGGCGTCGAGGCCGGAGAGGCCGCGCCAGCGCGCGGCCGGACGCTCCAGCGCGGACTCCGCGGGCAGGTTCATCAGGCGGGCTCCGCGGCACGACCCGGCGCGCGTTTCAGCGCGCCGTTCCCGGCCACATGCAGGCCGCATTCCCTGGCGGCGGGGTCCTCCCACCACCAGCGGCCGGCGCGGATGTCCTCGCCCTCGGCCACGGCCCGGGTGCAGGGCGCGCAACCGATGCTGGGATAGCCTTGGTCGTGAAGCGCGTTGTAGGGCACGCCGCGGCCCCGCACGTAGGTCCACACATCCAGGTGGCTCCAGTCCGCCAGGGGATTGAACTTCTGCAGCTGCGTCGCCGGGTCGAACTCCGAAACCGGGAGCTCGCGCCGGGTCACCGCCTGCTCCCGCCGCAGCCCGGTGAGCCACGCCTTCTTGCCCCGCAGCGCCCGCTTCAGGGGTTCCACCTTGCGAATGTGGCAGCACTCCTTGCGCAGCTCCACGCTGTCGTAGAAGGCATTGGGGCCGTGCTGGTTGACATGGCGCTCCAGGGCGGCGGTGTCCGGATACACCACCCGCAGCCGGATGCCGTAATGGTCCGCCACCCGCTTCATGAGATCGTAGGTCTCCTGGGGCAGGCGCCCGGTGTCCAGGGTGAAGATCTCGATCCCCGGAAACTCCCGGGCAATGAGATCGGTGAGCACCATG
>DASTHR010000321.1:0-13009 GCA_035718105.1 Burkholderiales bacterium | reverse complement strand
GTGGCGATGCCGGTGCAGGAGATGTGGAAGGCGGCGAACCTTTCGTTCTCCCTCTGCCCCATGCTTACCCAGGGCGCCATCGAGGCACTGTCGCATCACGGGACCCCGGCGCAGCAGCAACTCTACATCCCGAAAATGCTGAGCGGGGCGTGGACCGGCACCATGAACCTGACTGAGCCCCAGGCGGGTTCGGACCTGGCGGCGGTGCGGGCGAGGGCGGTGCCGGAAGGCGACCACTACCGCATCACCGGCACCAAGATATTCATCACCTGGGGCGATCAGGACTTCACCGCCAACATTGCGCACCTGGTGCTGGCGCGGCTGCCGGACGCGCCGGAGGGCGTGAAGGGCATCTCGCTGTTCGTCGTGCCCAAATTCCTGGTTAACCCGGACGGCAGCCTCGGTGCGCGCAACGACGTGCAGTGCGTGTCCCTGGAGCACAAGATGGGCATCCACGCCAGCCCGACCGCGGTCATGGCCTACGGCGAGAACGGGGGCGCCGTGGGCTACCTCGTGGGCGCGCCCAACCGCGGCCTGGAGTACATGTTCACCATGATGAACCACGCCCGCCTCAACGTCGGACTCGAGGGCGTGGCCATCGCGGAGCGCGCCTATCAGGCGGCCCGCGCCTACGCGCGGGAGCGCGTCCAGGGCAGGCCCGCGGGGCTCAAGGCCGGGGAGCGCGTGACCATCCTGCATCACCCCGACGTGCGCCGCATGCTGATGAGCATGAAGTCCCAGGTGGAGGCGATGCGGGCGCTGGCCTATTTCACCGCCGCCGCCATGGACAAGGCCGGCCGCCACCCAGACACCGCGGAGCGCAAGCGCAACCAGATGCTGGTGGACCTGCTCACCCCGGTGGTGAAGGGCTGGAGCACGGAGCAGGCCATCGAGATCGCCTCCACCGGCATCCAGGTGCACGGGGGCATGGGCTACGTGGAGGAAACCGGTGCCTGCCAGCACCTGCGGGATGCCCGCATTACCACCATTTACGAAGGGACCACCGGCATCCAGGCCAATGACCTGATCGGGCGCAAGCTGGCCCGGGAGAACGGGGTGACGGCGAAGGCGCTGATCGCGGACATGCGGGCGAGCGAAGGCATCGTCAGTTCCCTGTCCGGTGACGACTGCGAAGCCATCGGCGCCGCGTTGCGCCGGGGCATTGACGACCTGGAGGCGGCCACCGAGTGGCTGCTGGAAACCTTTCCCCGGGACGCCGCCGCGGCCGCTGCGGGAGCGGTCCCCTATCTCAAGCTGTTCGGCACCGTCGCCGGGGGCTGGCAGATGGCCCGGGCCGCCGCGAAGTCCCAGGCCCGGGTGGTACGCGGGGAGGGGGACACCTCCTTCTATCGGTCCAAGATCGCCACGGCGCGTTTCTATGCCGAGCATGTCCTGTCGCTCTCCCATGGCTGCCGCCAGGCGGTGACCCGGGGCGCCGGGGCGACCATGGCCCTGGAAGAAGGCCAGTTCTAGCAATCCGTCGCCTGCAGTCGCGCCGGGCGCCTGCAGCCGAGGGCGCTGCACCGGGGAACTCTTCCCTTTTCAATCAAGGGCTTTTCAAGCGGTCCGGGATCCGGAGCACCCTGGCGGCGCTGTTGCGCCGAATTTCCTGTTGACAGCGCGGCTGGCTCAAACGTACGATTCATACAACTGTTTGAATCAATCGTTTGAACCGTGAACCCGATCGAACCCGTCCTCGCCGCCGACACCAAGGAGCGCATCCTGGATGCCGCCGAGGCCCTTTTCATCGAGCAGGGATTCGCCGCTGCGTCGTTGCGCACCATCACCGCCCGTGCCGGGGTCAACCTGGCGGCGGTCAACTACCACTTCGGCTCCAAGGACGAGCTGATCCGGGCGGTGTTCACCCGCCGCCTCGAGCCCCTCAACCGGGAACGCATCGCCCTGCTGGACGAACTGGAGCGGAACGCGAAGGGCAGGGCGCTGCCGGTGGAGCAGATCCTGGAGGCGTTCCTCATTTCCGGCGTGCGGGTGGCGCGGGATGCACGCCGCGGCGGGACTCTGTTCGTGCGCCTGCTGGGCCGCGCCTTCGCCGAACCCACGGAGCAGGTGCGCCAGCTCCTCCCGGAGCAGTTCCAGGAGGTGGTGGCGCGCTACAAGGCGGCCCTGGCCCTGAGCCTGCCCGCGCTTCCCGAGCGGGAACTGGTGTGGCGACTGCATTTCATCTTCGGAACCATCGCCTACACCATGGGCGGCAGCGACGTGCTGCAGCTCACCAGCAGCCATCCCCTGAAGGACGAGGGCAATGACGCGGAAACCCTGATCCGCCACCTGGTGCCGTTCCTGGCCGGGGGGCTCACGGCCCCGCTGGCGGGGGCTGAGGGCGGCAGGAAGTCCCGCCGGCAGAATTCCAATTAGTTTCGGCATTCAAAGAAGCAAGGAGAGACGACATGAGCACCATCCTGACCATACTCCTGGCCCTGGCGGCCATCGCGGCCATCGTGCTGGGCCTCGCCCCGGTGCGCCGGCGCCTGATCTCGGCTCCCGTGCTGGCGCTGCTGAGGAGAGGACTACCCCAGGTTTCCCCCACCGAGCAGGAGGCGCTGGACGCCGGCACCGTGTGGTGGGAGCGTGAACTGTTCATGGGCAAGCCCGACTGGTCGAAGCTGCTCGCCTATCCCATGCCCAGGCTCAGTGCGGAGGAGCAGGCCTTCATGGACGGCCCGGTGGAGGCGCTGTGCGCCATGGTGGACGAGTGGCGCATCACCCACGAGCTGCGGGACCTCCCGCCGGAGGTGTGGCAGTACATCAAGGACAAGGGGTTCTTCGGCATGATCATTCCCAAGGAGTACGGCGGCCTGGGGTTCTCGGCCTACGCCCACTCCGAGGTGGTGACGAAGCTTGCGTCCCGCTCCACCAACGTGGCGGTGACGGTGATGGTGCCCAACTCCCTGGGCCCGGCGGAATTGCTGCTGCACTACGGCACCGAGGAGCAGAAGCGGCATTACCTGCCGCGGCTGGCGAAGGGCCTGGAGATCCCCTGCTTCGCGCTGACCAGCCCCGAGGCCGGTTCCGACGCCGCTTCTATCCCCGACTTCGGCATCGTCTGCCGCGGCGAGTACCAGGGCCGCAAGGACGTGCTGGGCATCCGCCTCACCTGGGACAAGCGCTACATCACGCTCGGCCCGGTGGCCACCCTGCTGGGCCTGGCGTTCCAGCTGCGCGACCCCGAGGGTCTGCTGGGGGGCGACGAGGACGTGGGCATTACCCTGGCCTTGCTGCCCACCGGCCATCCGGGCGTGAACATCGGCCGCCGCCACCTGCCCCTCGACGCGGCGTTCCAGAACGGCCCGAACTGGGGCAAGGACGTGTTCATCCCCATGGACTTCGTCATCGGCGGGCGCGAGCGCTGCGGCCAGGGCTGGCGCATGCTGATGAACTGTCTCGCCGCCGGGCGCTCCATTTCGCTGCCGTCCAACAGCGCGGGCGGGGCCAAGCTGGCGGCCCGCGCCACCGGCGCCTACGGCCGGGTGCGGGTGCAGTTCAAGACCCCCATCGGCCGCTTCGAAGGCGTGGAGGAGGCGATGGCCCGCATCGGCGGAAACGCCTACATCATGGATGCCGCCCGCCGGATGACCGCGGGGGCGCTGGACCTCGGGGAGAAACCCTCGGTGGTTTCCGCCATCGTCAAGTACCACCTCACCGAGCGGGCGCGCCAGGTGGTGAACGACGCCATGGATGTTCATGGTGGGAAGGGCATCTGTCTCGGCCCCAACAACTACCTCGGCCGCGGCTACCAGTACATGCCCATCGGCATCACCGTGGAAGGCGCCAACATCCTGACCCGCAGCCTGATCATCTTCGGCCAGGGCGCGATCCGCTGTCATCCCTACCTCCTGAGCTACGTGAAGGCCGCCGGTGACGCTAGCCGCGAGCGCGGGCTGGTGGATTTCGACCGTGCCCTGTTCGGCCACGCCCGTTACATGATCGGCAACGCCCTGCGCTCCCTTGGGCTGGCGCTGACCGGCGCGCGCTTCGCTTCGGCCCCGGCCGGCGCCGAAACCGCGCGCTACTACCGGCAGCTGGCGCGGCTCTCGGCCGCTTACGCCGTGTCGTCCGACGCGGCCCTGCTGCTTCTCGGCGGCGAGGTCAAGCGCAGGGAGAAGCTCTCGGCCCGTCTCGGCGACGTGCTGGCGCAGATGTACCTGGCCTCGGCTGCCCTGAAGCGCTTCGAGGACGAAGGCCGGCAGGTCGCCGACATGCCGCTGCTCGCCTGGTCCGTCGAGGATGCGCTCTACCGGGGCCAGCAGGCGCTGGCCGGCGTGCTGGCGAATTTCCCCTCGCCGGTCCTCGGCCGGCTGGTGGGGCTGCTGGTGTTCCCCCTGGGACGTCCGTTCTCGCCCCCCAGCGACCGCCTGGGGCACGAGGTGGCGGAACTGCTGATCACCCCGGGCGCGGTCCGCGACCGGCTCACCTCGGGCATTTTCATTCCGCGGGACGCCGAGGATCCGGTCGGCGCGCTGGAAATCGCCCTGGAGAGCGCAGTGCGCTGCGAGGCCATCGAGGCGAAGCTGCGCCGGGCGGTGCGCGAGGCGAAGATCCCCGGCGGCAAGCCGGACGAGCTGCGGGACGCGGGTTTGCGCGCCGGGGTCATCACCCAGGCCGAGGCCGATGCCCTGGAGCGCCACAAGGCGCTGCGCCGCAAAGTGGTGATGGTGGATGATTTCGAGCCCGACTTCGGGGTCACGGCCCGCCGCCCGAATGCTCAGGTTGAGCCGCTGCCGGCAAGGAAGACCGCGTGAGCGACAGCGTCCTGCTTTCGGTGGCGGACGGCGTCGCCACCGTCACCCTGAACCGGCCTGCCGTCATGAATGCCATGGACGGCGTGATGATGGCGCGCCTGCGGCAGGTGGCGGAGGCGGTGGCCGAGGACGCATCCGCCCGCGCCGTGGTGCTGCGGGGCGCCGGCCCGGCGTTCGTGGCCGGTGGCGACGTGGCCATGATGAAGGCCAATCTGGAACGCATGCCGGAACTGGTGGTGCGCATCGGGCGCGACATGCACATGGCCTTTGCCTCGCTGCGCCGCGCGCCGAAGCCGGTGCTGGCCAGCGTGCACGGGGCCTGCGCCGGCGCCGGGATCGGACTGCTGGCGGCCTGCGATCTGGCGATCGCGGCCGAGGGCACCCGCTTCTTCGTTGCCTACACCCGCATCGGCACCAGCCCGGACGGGGGCGTCTCGCACTGGCTGCCGCGGCTGGTGGGATACAAGAAGGCCATGGAACTTACGCTGCTGTCCGACGTCTTCGACGCTGCGGCGGCACGCGACCTGGGGATCGTGAACTGGGTGGTGGCTCCGGAGCGCCTGGAGGAGGAGACGGCCCGCCTTGCGCGCCGCCTCGCCGACGGACCGACCGTCGCCTATGCCGAGGCCAAGTCGCTGGTGAACCGGGGCTTCGAGTCCGGCGTCGAGAGCCAGATGGACGAGGAACTGCGCAGCTTCGCCCGCTGCACCCGCAGCGCCGATTTTGCGGAGGGCGTCACCGCCTTCATCGAGAAGCGCAATCCGAAGTTCGAGGGGCGTTGACCGAAAACCGCTCACCGCGGAGGGCGCAAAGGACGCAGAGGAAAGAATTTGATGATTTCGATTCTGAATTTCTCCGCGTACTCCGTGTCCTCTACGGTTGGAGGTTCGTGAATTTGCCTTGGTGGTGGAATTGATTCCTGAGGGGAAAGAATAATGCAGAAACTAAAGGACAGGACCGTATTCATTACCGGCTCGACCCGGGGCATCGGCCGCGCCATCGCGCTGCGGCTCGCCCGGGATGGCGCCAACATCGTGATTACCGGCAAGACCTCCGAGCCGCATCCCAAGCTGGCGGGCACCATCCACACCGTGGCCCGGGAGGTGGAGGAGGCGGGCGGCCGCGCGCTGGCGCTGCAACTGGACGTGCGCGACGAGGCGACCGTGGAAGCCGCGGTGGCGCGTACCGTGGAATCCTTCGGCGGCATCGATATTCTGGTGAACAACGCCAGCGCCATCAGCCTGACCCCGACCCTGGATACCAACATGAAGCGCTTCGACCTCATGTTCGGGGTGAACGTGCGGGGCACCTTCGCCATGTCGCGGGCCTGCATTCCGCACCTCAGGAACGGGCGCAATCCCCACATCCTGACGCTTTCGCCGCCGCTGAACATGCAGGCGCGCTGGTTCAAGGACCATGTGGCCTACACCATGTCCAAGTACGGCATGAGCATGTGCACCCTGGGCATGTCGGCGGAACTGGCGCCCCTGGGCGTCGCGGTGAATTCCCTGTGGCCGCGCACCACCATCGCCACCGCGGCCATCGAGGCGCACTTCCCGCCGGAAATGATCAAGGCCAGCCGCACGCCGGAAATCATGGCCGACGCCGCCCACGCGATCTTCTGCCGCGACAGCCGCAAGGCCACGGGCAACTTCTACCTCGACGAGGAGGTGCTGCGGGCGGAGGGCGTGAGCGACTTCGGCGCCTACGCGGTGAGCCCGGGGCACCCCCTGCAGGTGGACCTGTTCGTCGACTGATGCGCTGGGTCTGCGGGCGACCAAGGGAGACAGAGGATGAGCGACGCGACCCATGTGGACCTTCCCGCGGGCAAGGAGCCGGTGCTGCGGGTGGTGCCGGACCCGGCGGACGCCAACTACGTCGGGGACATATTCGGCGGCTGGATCATGGCCAAGGTGGACATCGCCGGCAGCATTCCGGCGGTGCGCCGCGCCAAGGGGCGGGTGGCCACGGTGGCGGTGAACCAGTTCCTGTTCAAGCAGCCCGTGTTCGTCGGCGATCTGGTGAGCTTCTACGCCGAGATCGTGAGGGTGGGGCGCACCTCCATCACCGTTGACGTTACGGTGTACGCGGAGCGTAACCCGGTGGTCACCGGCTTCGGCGACTTGATCAAGGTGACCGAGGCGACGCTGACCTACGTCGCCACGGATGGCGAGCGCCGCCCGCGGCCGGTGCCTCCGGAGTGATTGATTGAACCACAGAGGCACGGAGACACAGAGGAAGGAAGGGGCATTTCTGACACTCAGGTTCTTGTTTCGTCTCTGCGCCTCTGTGTCTCTGTGGTGGACTATTTATTTGACGGGAGAGTCAATTGAGTAACGGAAAATTTGCGGTCCGCAAGGCGGCCGTCCTGGGCGCCGGCGTGATGGGGGCGCAGATCGCGGCGCATCTCGCCAATGCCGGCGTGGAACCGCTGCTGTTCGACCTGGCGGCCAAGGAAGGCGATCCCAATGGGATCGCGCTGAAGGCCATCGCCAACCTGAAGAAGCTAGATCCCAGCCCGATCGCAACGGCATCGCGGGCCGACGCGATCCAGCCGGCGAATTACGACCAGAATCTGGCGCTGCTCGCCGACTGCGACCTGGTGATCGAGGCGATCTCCGAGCGCATGGACTGGAAGGCGGACCTGTACCGGAAGGTGGCGCCGCACATCCGTCCCGACGCGGTGTTTGCCTCCAATACCTCGGGCCTGTCCATCAACCAGTTGGCCCAGGCGCTGCCGGCGCCGCTGCGACCCCGCTTCTGCGGCGTGCACTTCTTCAATCCGCCGCGCTACATGCACCTGGTGGAACTGATCCCGACCCGGGACACCGATCCCTCTGCTCTGGACGCGCTGGAGGAGTTCCTCGTTACCGCCCTCGGCAAGGGCGTGGTGCGGGCCAAGGACACGCCCAACTTCATCGCCAACCGCGTCGGCGTGTTCTCCATGCTTGCCACCATCCACCATGCCCAGCGCCTTGGCCTGGGTTTCGACGAAGTGGACGCCATCACCGGACCGCTGATCGGCCGTCCCAGGAGCGCCACCTTCCGCACCGCGGACGTGGTGGGCCTGGACACGTTTGCCCATGTGGTGAACACCATGCGCGATGCCCTGAAGGACGACCCCTGGCACAAGTACTACCAGGTGCCGGCATGGCTCGCGACGCTGATCGAGAAGGGCGCCCTGGGGCAGAAGACCCGGGCGGGCATCTACCGCAAGGCAGGCAAGGAAATCCAGGTGCTGGACCTGGCCAAGGCCGATTACCGGCCCTCCGGCGCGGAAGCCGACGAGAAGGTGAAGGAGACGCTGAAGAACAGGGATGCCGCGGCGCGCTTCGCGGCGCTGCGCGCCGGCGGCCACCGCCAGGCGGAGTTCCTGTGGGCCATCTACCGCGATGTGTTCCATTACTGCGCCGTGCACCTGGAGTCCATCGCCGACAGCGCCCGCGATCTGGATTTCGCCATTCGCTGGGGTTTCGGCTGGAACACCGGGCCGTTCGAGATCTGGCAGGGGGCGGGCTGGCAGCAGGTGGCGAAGTGGATCGCCGAGGACATTGCCGCGGGCAAGGCCATGGTGTCCACGCCGCTGCCAGCGTGGGTGACGGACCCGTCGCGGGCCGGGGTTCACGGCCCCGCCGGCTCCTATTCGCCGCTGGCCAAGGCCGACCGCCCGCGCTCGTTGCTGCGGGTCTATTGCCGGCAGCCCTTCCCCGACCGGGTGCTGGGCGAGCCGGCGAAATACGGCGACACGGTGTTCGAGAACGACGGCGTGCGCATGTGGACCCAGGGCGACGGCATCGGCATCGTCAGCTTCAAGACCAAGCTGCACACCATCAGCCCGGAGGTGATGGAGGGCATGCTGCAGGCGGTGGATGAGGCGGAGCGCAACTTCGCCGGACTCATCGTGTGGCAGCCGGAGGCGCCATTCTCGGCGGGGGCGAACCTGTCCAAGGTGGGGGGAAAGCCGTCGAGCCAGCCGCCATCGGGCGTGACGAAGCTGATGAAGAAGTTCCGGCGCGAGGCCCAATCGCTGGTGTTGAAGGCCGCCCACAGGCTCAACGTCGCGGACTCGCTGATGGCCAGCAAGCTGAAGGAGATCGAGGCCGCGGTGGACCAGTTCCAGGCCATGACCATGGCGCTGAAATATTCCTCCGTGCCCACCATCGCCGCGGTGGACGGCCTCGCCTTGGGCGGCGGCTGCGAGCTGTCCATGCATTGCTCGCGCGTCGTCGCCACCCTGGAGAGCTACGTCGGGCTGGTGGAGGTGGGCGTGGGGCTGCTGCCCGCGGGCGGGGGTTGCAAGGAACTCGCGCTGCGGGCCGCACACGAGGCCAAGGGCGGAAACATCATGCCCTTCCTGCAGGCCTACTTCCAGAACGTGGCCATGGGCCAGGTGGCGAAGAGCGCCGAGCAGGCCCGGGAGATGGGCTACCTGAGGCCCACGGATGTCGTGGTGATGAACCGCTTCGAGCTGCTGCATGTGGCGAAAGCGGAGATGCGGGCGCTGATCGAATCCGGCTACCGCCCGCCACTGCGCCCGCGGGGCATCCCGGTGCTGGGCAAGACCGGCATCGGCAACTTCAAGACTGCCATGGTGAACATGCGCGAGGGCGGTTACATCTCCGAGCACGACTACCTGATCGGGTCGAAGATAGCCGAGGTCCTGTGCGGCGGCCCGGTGGAGGCCGGCAGCCTGGTGGACGAACAGTGGCTGCTGGACCTGGAGAAGGAGGCGTTCATGGAGCTGATCGCCACCCAGAAGACCCAGGAGCGCATCGAGCACATGCTGAAGACCGGCAAGCCGCTGAGAAACTAGGTGAAGGGTGAAGGGAGGGAACAGGACTTCGCTCCCTGCCTGACGCCTCACGAATTGGAGAAGACCATGACGAAGCAAGTACAGGACGCATACATCGTTGCCGCGGTGCGCACCCCGGTGGGCAAGGCGCCGCGCGGCATGTTCAGGAACACCCGGCCGGACGACCTCCTGGCCCATGTCATCCGGGAGGTGATGCGGGCCGCGCCCCAGGTGGAGCCGAGGCTGGTGGAGGACGTGATCGTGGGCTGCGCCATGCCGGAGGCGGAGCAGGGCATGAACGTGGCGCGCATCGCGCTGCTGCTGGCTGGGCTGCCTGACACCGTCTCCGGCATGACCATCAACCGCTTCTGCTCGTCGGGCGTGCAGGCCGTGGCCATGGCCGCGGATCGCATCCGTCTTGGTGAGGCGGACGTGATGATCGCCGGCGGCACGGAGAGCATGAGCATGGTGCCCATGGGTGGCAACAAGGTGGCCTTCAATCCGCGCATCTTCGAGCGCCAGGAGGACGTGGCCATCGCCTACGGCATGGGCATTACCGCCGAGAAGGTCGCGGCCCAGTGGAAGGTGAGCCGGGAGGACCAGGATGGCTTCGCGCTGGAGAGCCACAAGCGCGCGGTGAAGGCCATCGCCGACGGAGAGTTCCGGCAGGAGATCGCGCCCTACGGCATCGCCGACAGCGTCCCCGACCTGGTGAGCCGCGCCGTGAAGGTGAAAAGCCGGGAGGTGGGCGTGGACGAGGGCCCGAGGGCCGACACCTCCCTGGAGGTCCTGGCCAAGCTCAAGCCGGCGTTCGCGGCCAAGGGATCGGTGACCGCGGGCAACAGCTCCCAGATGTCCGACGGTGCGGCCGCCATCCTCCTGGTGAGCGAGAAGATGTTGAAGAGCCTGAACCTCAGGCCCCTGGCGCGCTTCGCGGGCTATGCCGTGGCCGGCGTGCCGCCGGAGGTCATGGGCATCGGCCCGGTGAAGGCCATCCCGAAGGTGTTGGCGCAGGCCGGAATCCGGCAGGATGACCTGGACTGGATCGAACTGAATGAGGCCTTCGCCGCCCAGTCCCTGGCTGTCATCCGGGAACTGGGGCTGGATCCCGCGAAGGTGAACCCGCTGGGCGGGGCCATCGCGCTGGGCCATCCCCTGGGGGCAACCGGGGCGGTCCGCACGGCCACCGTGGTTCACGCCCTGAAGCGCCGGGGCAAGCGCTACGGCATGGTGACCATGTGCATCGGCACCGGCATGGGGGCCGCCGGCATCTTGGAAGCCGTCTGATAAATATCAACGTCTTGGCTTGAGAAAATGGCCCGGAATTGCCGGGCCATTTTTTTGACGCGAAAACGCAACAGCAGTGTGGCGAAGCAACTTTTTCTGAGTCATACTCCGCGCCAGAGCCCTCGGGGCCGGAAGTTCATGGGGAAAAAACAAACTTCTTCAGAGGAGCAGGACAAATGAAATTCAGGGTGAAAGCGATTGCCGCTGCCTTGGGAGCGGTGGGTGCGCTTGCAGCGGGCCAGGCCATGAGCGCGGGTTTCCAGTTGCTGGAGCAGAATGCCTCCGCGCTGGGGAACGCCTACGCCGGCACCGCCGCGTCGGCGGAAGATGCCGCTACCATCTTCTTCAATCCGGCGGGCATGAGCTTCCTGTCCGGCACGTCGGCGGCGATCAGTATCGACTTGGTGCGGCCATCGGCGGAATTTTCGCCCGTCAATCCGAATGCGCTGCTGGCTTATCCGCCGCTGTCGGGCGTATTTGATGATGGGGGTGATGCTGGCGACTGGGCGATCGTTCCGGCTCTGTATTTTTCCTACCGCTTGAATCCCAAGGTGGATCTGGGCTTCTCGATCAACGCGCCCTTCGGTCTGAAGACGGAGTACACCCCCTCCTGGGTGGGCCGGTTCCATGGCATCAAGTCCGAATTGCAGACCATGGCGATTGGCGCGAGCGCCTCCTACAGGATCACCGATACGGTTTCCCTCGGGTTTGGCCTGACGGCCCAGAAGGCAGATGCCGAACTGACCTCGGCCATCAATCCGGCTAACCTGAGTGCGCAGTCGAAGCTTGAAGGCGACGACTGGGGCTACGGCTGGAACATCGGCATTCTGGCCCAAGTTACCCCGTCCACTCGCATTGGGGCTTCCTATCGCTCCGAGATCAAGCATGAGATCGAGGGGTCGATCGTCCTGACGGGGCCGGTCTTCTCCACGCCGGCGAGCGCGGACGTCAAGCTGCCCGGGATATTCACGTTCAGCGCGACGCATCAGCTCAACGACAAGTGGGAACTGCTGGCCGACATCGCTTGGACCGACTGGAGCGTGTTCGACCAACTCCTCGTGACCGTGCCCCCGAGCCCGGTGTTTGCCAGCGGCGTTGCCCAGCGCATTCCCGAGAACTGGGACGATACCTGGCGCTTCGCCGTCGGGGCGAACTACCGGTACAACGAGAGGACCAAGATCCGTTTCGGTCTCGCCTACGACGAGTCGCCGGTGCCGGACCAGTTCCGCACCGTGCGCATCCCGGACAACGACCGCACGTGGCTCGCCCTGGGGGTGCAGTTCAAGATCACGCCGAAGGATGCGCTGGACATCGGCTACGCCCACCTGTTCATTGATGATGCATCGCTCAATACTCCTGCGCTGGGAACACAGGCCGGAGCGGCGGCAGCGATTCCCCTGACCGGGAACTACGAGAACAGCGTGGACATCGTGGGCTTCCAGTACAGCCGGTCCTTCTGAGAAGCATTTGCCTGGAAACGCCGCCGGCTTGCCGGCGGCGTTTTTCATTTGTTCACGCAGGGTGACGATACGCCAGTCTAGAATAGACCTCCCTGTCCGGGTACCCGTCGAGACATGAAAGAGCATCCCCTTGCCGCAAAGTCGGGCTTCAAGGCCGGCGCGGTGCTGATCGCCCAGCGCATTGGCCTTCGCGCCTGGCGCCCGGCCGAAACCCTGGCCACCAATCCCCTGACGCTGTCGGTGAAGGGCGGCGGCATCGCGGTGCTGTTCCGCTACGGCGCGGTGGTGTTCTTCGATGTCAGCCCCGCGGCCGCGGCGGCCTTCCTGGCCGAGATCCAGCCCCAGATCGGCAACCCATATTCCTCGCCCGAAACCGAAGAGGTGGAGATCCGAGTCGATCCTGCGGAGAAGGAGGGAATGAAGGGGGTGGTGGTCTACCTGGAGGCGGTGACGGTGGAGCGCCTGCAGGTGATCGCGGACGTCCTGTCCAAGAGCGTGCTGCTGGCGTACTACGAGTCGGGCATCGCCGCCAGCCTGGAGCGCATGGAGCGCCTGGCGGTAGAACTCGAGCAGACCGGGCGCATTGCCGCCAAGACCCGCGACCTGCTCAAGCATGTGGGCGCTTCACTTCACACCGAGCACCTGATGGTGGGGCGCGCGGCGGTGAGCGACAAGCCGGAGATTCTGTGGGACGTGCCGGCGCTGGAGGG
>DASTHR010000320.1:0-3148 GCA_035718105.1 Burkholderiales bacterium | reverse complement strand
GCCGTCGTCGCCGCGGTGGCCTCCACCGCCACCACGCGACGCGTCGTGCGCCGGGCGACGCCGGCGTAGGACATGGGCGTCAGAGGCGCGCCGACGACGGCGGCGGCCTCCCGCGCGAGGCCGAGGCCGAGGGGAGCCTCGGGCGACACATCGGCGAGCACCAGCAGCGGCAGGGAAGCGCCGAGCATCAGAAGTCTTGTGTTTCGCTTCATGACCGGCTCCTTCGCGCTCACTTGGAAGAGGGAGCGGCCTTGGCCACCGGGATGAATTCAACCTGCTTCGCACCCTTGGGCGGCGAGAAGCTGAAGGTCTTGGCGGTGAACTTGGGATTCAGGTCCCAGCGGGTGACCACCACGGTGAACTGGGGCGCATTGGTCACGTCCCGGGAAGTGATCACCAGCTTGCGGACCAGGGGCTGCTTGCCCTCCTGGATCCAGATCTGCCAGTCCACATGGGGAGCGCGAAAGGCCAGGTGGTCGCAGCGCACGCCCTCCACCACGCCCTTGCCCACCACGAAGCCGCTGGTCACGTCCGTCATCAGGATCTCGTAGGCATTCTTGTAGACGAGGTCGCTCGCCGGGGCGACGATGTCCAGGGACTCCCGCGCGTAGTCCAGCATTCCCTCTAGGGTGCCGGGAACGGCGACGCTGGCGTAATGGCCGGTGTCCTTGTTCAGCAGCGTGAGGGTTTTGCCGTCATAGAAGAAGGACTGCTCCACCAGGTCACCGAAGCGGTCGGCACGCAGCTTGTTGGGGCGCTGGACCGACTGCCGGGCCTGATGCCCGAACTGGATCTTCTGTCCCGACACCAGCACCACCTCAAGGCTGCTCCGGGTTTCGACGCTGAACTGCTGCTGGGCGGCGAGGAAGTCGGTGGACGCCTTCAGCAGCCGGGTGGCCTCCGGATCAATCCCCGGGGGTTGGGCGGCGGCCACGCCGGCGAGCAGGCCGGCGAGCAAGAAAGAGGCGAAGGCGATTACCCGCGCCATGCGACATGGGTATGCAGACACAGCCATGTTTTCTCCTGTCAGGGGTGGGGGTCCGACGCGCGCAGGAGTGCGCACGGCAACGGGGGCTGATTCTCCCAACTGTACCAGCGGTTGCGTTATACAATTTGCGACAACCTGCCCCGGGAGTGATCGGATCCCCGTCTCATGAGCGCACGACAAGAACCGCCGGGCCTGAACCTGCCCTACCGGCCGGCCGAGGTGGGCGACGGCATGCTGCGGGTGGGGGTCCTGGCGGAACTGCCGCCGGTGTTGCGGCGACTCGGCCACGATCATGAGCGGGTGCTGCGCGATCTGGATCTGCCCTCCGACTTCCTGGACGACCCGGAGCGCACGTTGCCGTTCCGCCTCGCCGGGGTGCTGGTGGAACGCTGCGCGAGGCTGACCGGCTGCCCGCATATCGGCTTGCTGGTGGGCCAGCGGGGCGGGCTGGACACGGTGGGGGTGGTGGGATTGCTGGCGCGGCACACCCCGGACGTGGGCAGCGCCCTGCGCTGCATCGTGCAGTACCTGCACCTGCACGACCGCGGCGGCTGCCCCACGCTGGCAGTCGAGGGCGCGTCCGCGACCCTCGGTTACGCCATCTTCGGCAGGGACGTTCCGGCATCCGACCAGGTCTACGCGGGGGGCATCGCCGTGGCCTGCGCCATGATGCGGGAGCTTTGCGGCGCCGAGTGGAATCCCGCCGAGGTGCAGCTTCCGTTCCGCCGGCCCGCGGACATCGCACCGTACAAGGCCTATTTCCGGGCGCCACTTCGCTTCGGCGCGGACCATTCCGCGCTGGCGTTCCCGGCGAAGTCGCTGGACGAACCCCTGGCGGGAGCCGACCCGAAGATTTGCGCGGCCATGGAGGCATTCATCGCCGGCTTCGCCGCCGCGCGCAAAAACGAGGTGGCGGGGCAGGTGCGGCGCACGGTGCTGGCCCTGCTGATGAGCGGGAAGGTCGCGGAGCCCGAGGTAGCCCGAGTCTTCGCCATCCACCACCGGACGCTGGGCCGGCGCCTGCAGACCGAGGGGACCACCTTCCAGAGAATACTCGGGGAGGTGCGCTACGATGTGGCCTGCCAGTTGCTGCGGGACACCGACAATTCGGTGGAGGACATCGCCGCCACCCTGGGCTACGCCGGCGCCAGCCCCTTCATCCGGGCGTTCCGGCAATGGTCCGGCAGTACGCCCATGGCATGGCGCAACGGCAGCGGGCGTCCGCCGGGCTGAACGCTTCCGCGCCGCTTCCCGGCGCCTAGCGCGGACCGCCCACCCGCGCGGCGAGGGATTGCCGCACACTCTGCGCCCAGTCGTCTATCCGCGGCATCAGCATGGGCAGCGTCAGTTGCTCTCCGGGCTTCAACTCGACGCCGATGGCGTCGCGAACCATCTGGACCAGCGTCTCGCCGCTGGCGCTGTCCGTGATCTCGGTCTCGACGGCGAGCCGCGCCTCATGCCCGGCCTTTCCCGCCGCAGCCTTCACCGCGGTGAAAACCAGGGCCACGGGAATAAGCTGGTAGGGCTTCAGCCCCGGCTGCACGGCGGTCGCCGTCACCCCCACCCGGATCCGGACGACGTCGGGTCCCGGCCGGTCGGTGAGGGGCAGGACTTCCCCCACCGCGCGGCGCAGCGACGCGTCCAGGTAATCGCGAATCTCGTCGAGGGCCAGCGCCGGAACCTGCTCTGTGGCGCCGGGAGCGGGATGGAACTCCACCCTCTCGAGGATGACCCTCCGGACCTGCTCGGCGGAGAATCCGGGGCGCACCCAGACCCGGCGCTCGATGCCGGTGGCATCCTTCTCCGACTTGAGGCGGGAGTAGTCGCGCAGGAACCCGGAGTTGGCGTCCTGCGCATGAGCAGCGCCGGCGCTGGCGCCGGCACAGGCTGCCAGCGCGACGAACGCGAGGCCGGTGGTCATGCGTCTCAACAAGGCATGCTCCGCGCGACGGACCGGCTGAAATCCCGCGACCGGCCGCCGCAAAAAAGCGAAGGGCGCCAAGCGGCGCCCTTCCTGTTTCAAGCCCCCCGCCTGTGCCGTCAGGCCGGCATCTTGAACCCTGAGGTTCAAGCTTGGCCGCTCGCCGAGCACCATCAGGCGCGTCCGCGAAGGACGCTCACACCGGTGCTACTTGAGTTCGCGGCCGCCAACAGCAAATC